>CANQOZ010000108.1 GCA_947625585.1 uncultured Eubacteriaceae bacterium | reverse complement strand
TCCTTCTTTTTACTAGTCGGAATCCAGGCGGCAAAATAGAATTTATCTGGACTAAAAGCCATATAATCTTCAATTGAGTTAATGTAATTTAACATTGTTAACTCAGTAAACAGAAAATCAGCTCTCTCTTCATCTTTACCTAAAAGAGTATCTACAATTTTTTGAGAATTCTCTTCAGCTATGATTATGTCATCTAACTGTTTTTCTAATTCCTTGACTATTTCTTCAGGTTTTCTTGTATATTTTTTACTAAAACCTTTAAGTTCCCTGAAATCTAGAGCTTTCAATACCCTCTCGGTTTCAACTCTAAAGTCTTTTCCTGAAACAACATAATAGACTGCTTCATTTTTTCGAGAAGTTCCTACATGAAATATTAGAGATGGTAAGCTGGGATAGATTAATTTAAGCCGCTCAACATTCTCTAATGGTATTGAACCAAGTTGGCATGTAAAATTTTCCATTGAATTTATCTCGCTCATCGGAATATCTACATTCGATAAGAAGGAATAATATTCAATGCTATTTTCAATCCGTTCACGTTCATTCTTAATAGAATCAAGCTCGGCTGTTTTATCATGAAGACTTGTATCGAACTGATTTGCTACTTCAATAATTTTGTCCGGATTTAACTTTTTATCCCTAATCTTTTTAAAATCAGGTTTTAACTTCCCACCATAAAAATTATTAATATTTTCAATGGCATTTTGAGTTAATTTCCGGTTTTCTTTATTTGAAGAGGTAACAAGATCTTTAAGGCCAAGAATTCCCTCCATATTCTCCTGACTTAATGGTAAGAGGAAACTTCCAGCTTCGATCTCAGACATTGTATTTAATACCTGAATATCTTTAAAGAAATAAACTTCTTTAGCAAATGTAGCTACCTGATCACGATCACCAACTACATAAGCTAGACTTAATTTCTCAATTGCCATATATACCTCAATTATTTTATGTGCCTAATTAAATACTGAATTGTTTCTTCACGGGACAATTTATAACGCTTAGCTTCAATGATCGAAATTATGTCCGAAATTTCATCAATTAATAATTGAAGATAGGCGTATGCTTCACCAATACCATCATCAAAAAAGAATAATTCTTTAAATTGATAATAAAGGTAACGCTTCATTCTACGGTTCATATGAAGATCGAGATCTGTTCCTTCATGATCAAACATGAACGAATACTCTGGATATTTCTTAACCTCGGTCATCAATTCTTCTATATCGCTTGCTTCAGATAATTTTAAAAGATCATCTTCATTAATTCTAAGACCACCTCTATAAATATATGGAAGGATTTGTTCAGAAGTAAAATGATAGAACTTCTTAGCTCGATAGATCCATATTAAATTTAATAGGTCTATCTCAATTCTTAGAATTTTAATAAGTTTGTCATTTCCGTCATTTTTTAACTGATTGAGATCTTTATAAACTAGGTCGTAATAACTTCGCTCCATTGTTTTTTCAATTACAAATAAATCATTGGAATTCAAATCATCATAACCTTCAATTGAACGGAAATAACTGGTATCTTTTAATTCATCTTTAAATTGAGCCCAATTTTCGGAGTCAATAATTTTAGAAAAGTTAATTTTTGAATCTTTTTGGGAAAAAGCAAGGCGTTTGCTGTAATCTTGTAAATTTTCTTTTTTAGCTAATGCCCTAACTAAGATTAAAAGAGTAGTAAGATTAATTTGTCTTATGACCAATCGAATAAATCTTTTACCTGATCCATTGATAAAATACAGAATTTTTTGGGCATTTGTAATGACAATTCGATTAAATAAATCTTCAATAACTGTCCTGGAAACTGTATCTGGATTTACATCTTTTAATAACTCGCCGAATTGAGTATTTTCTTTTAAATATTTTATAACTTCTGGAAGAGAGTCCATATCGATCAACTCAACGTATTGGGAGTCATCTAATAACTTAGCATATAGAGCTTTAACTTTTGTATCCAATGCTGGCATTAAGCTCATTTTAGTTACCTAACAAGTAATCAAGAACTAAATCAGCAGCCTGATCTTTATTCTCTTCGTAAATTTGATTTAATTTATTGGCTTCCTCTTGAGCCTGTTCAATTGTCTCAAGACGATTAATTTCAGCTTCTGCCATTTGTTCTTGATATAACTTTTCAGTTTCAGCCTGTGTTTTATCCAATAATTGGACTTTCATATCGTCGATTCTTTTATTTGTCTCCTCTTCAATATGGTCGACTTCCTTTTGAATACCCGCTTTTTCAGCTTGTATTCGTTTATCTAAATCGACGATTTGCTTTAAACAATTATTGATCAAGTTGCTCAAACTATCACCTCGATTAATGTGATCTCAAGTAATTAATTTTATTACAAAGCTAAGTTTAGTAAAGAACAAAACAAAAATTGTAACCGTTAGACCGCTTCTCAGGTTCCTGTTTGAGTAATTTTCTTGTTTAATCGAAGCTTTATTAGATAATTTGGTAATTTTTAGCTTTGATGACAATAATATTATTTTTAAATTCTAAAACGATTTTTAAGTGAAATTTTCTAACTTTACTTATATTTGGGTATTTTAATTAAAAACAAGTGGATTAAAATTATGGGCTCTAAAAAGCGTAAGAATAAATTTCAGATTAAAGGCGTTCAGCCAATTCAATATCCAAAACCAGTTCAAGATCTATATAAAGTTCTGGGGCCAAAAAATCTCTATGTTGTTGGTGGTGCTGTCAGAGATGGGATTTTAGGAGAACCTCCAATAGATTATGACTTTGCTACTCCTATTCCTGCAAAACAGGTTATTAATATTTTAAGAAAAAATCGTTATAAATGTAGTGCTAGAGCACTAAAATTTGGGACCGTCTTTGCTCGAAAAAATCATGAACGTTTTGAAATTACTACTTTTTATAGTGAAAAAAATGAAAAGGGATTAAAAGCTTTAGAATCCGATGCTTGGAGACGGGACTTTACTATAAATTCTCTTTATGCAGGAATTAATGGTAAACCATTAGACCCGACAGGATTAGGTTACCAGGATTTATTAAATCGAACTATTCGTTTCGTTGATGATCCACTTAAGTCAATAAAAGAGGACGACGTTCGTTTACTAAGAGCTCTAAGATTACACTCAGGTTTAGGTTTTGGTTTAGAAAAAAGATCAAGAAAAGCTTTATATTATCAAGAATTTCATAATATTTCTAAAGGTAGACTTAGAGGCCAATTTGAAAAGATTATAACCGGTCCATATTTTAAGAATACTGTTCCTCTTTTTGTAAATACAGGATTATTTGATCAAGTAGTTGAATTTTCAGGAACAAAACCTGTCTTTGGACTTGACAAAAGTATTGAAATTTTAAATTCTGTTGCAGATGCACCAAATAATCTAGTAGACCGTTTGATTGCATTATCTCCTGCTGTAGAAGACTTTGATCAATTTCTTTGGGGTATTCGATTCAAAAAAAGATTTCGTTCCCATATCCATTCCATTATGGAAAATCAATAGATACAATTTAATTTATGAACTTTCGAGAAATAGAAGATAACGATATAGAAAAAGCTAAAGAACTTTGGAACGAAGTTATAAGAGATGGAGTTGCATTTCCACAAGAAAATGAACTTTCAATAAATGAAGCTAAAGAATTTTTTAAGAGTCAAACTAGTACCGTAGTAGCTGAAGATAATAATGAAATAATAGGATTGTATATTCTTCATCCTAATAATGTAGGACGATGCTCTCATATTGGAAATTTAAGCTATATTATTGATAAAAGTAAACGTGGTAATCACCTTGGTGAACAATTAGTTAAAAACAGTTTACTGAAAGCTAAAGAGAAGGGATTTAAAATTATCCAATTTAATGCAGTTGTTAAAGATAATATAAGTGCTATAAAAATTTATGAGAAATTAGGATTTCAAAAACTTGGAATGATTCCAAATGGTTTTAGAAAGGATTCCGGTTACGAAGATATAGTTTTATATTATTTTAATTTGGATAAAATTGAAGAATTAACATAACTTATATTAATTATTAACTGAAAAATTGAAGTTCATGATTTTTGAAATTTCTAATTATAGAAAGAACTACAGATCACAAACCACTGACAATAAAAGGATTAGCTCTTTCAAATAGAGTTGAAAATGAACAGCAATCAGGCAGCCAAGCCGAGAATAGACTGATTAACTCCTCTCGCTCTATTTCGAATTTACTTGAAAGCTTCTTTATTAAGAACTCAAGTATCTTCATTAAAATTTTGTAGAACTCAACATTTTGAATTCCTGATGAAAGTACCTGAAACATCGCTTAAATAGAATAAGGATGACCCAGT
>CANQOZ010000107.1 GCA_947625585.1 uncultured Eubacteriaceae bacterium | reverse complement strand
AAAGGAAAATATTACTAAGAATCTGACATACAATTTTAAAGCTTTCAAACCATTAGGTTATTAACATTTTCAGAAAAAATTAAGCAATTTTTTAATACGAAAGTTTCAACTTTTTAGAGAAATCTTAGTTTGAAAATATTTAATATATTTTGGTACGAATACTTACATAACTTTTGTTTTTTAAAAAATTCTACGAAAATATAATAATTCTATTGTTTATTCTAAGTATTTTTAAATACAATACAGAACTAGACTATGAAGTCATCTTTAACAGAAGTTCTTAAATTCCATGCTGTTAGTACAAAATCTCCATTTATATCATATCCAATTTCTTCATCCGTTGGATAAATATGAGAGGTGAAGGTACTTTCACCATTATTAATAAAGATTTCAATAGAGCTTTTGTCTAAAAAAATTCTCAATGACTTTAGATTTTTCTTTAATGGAATTTCTAAAACTTCACCAATTTCTTCATTATAGTGATTAGTCATTTCCTTTTTACTTACAGTAAGGGAATTAGAACTTTTATTATAATTAATACTAAATCCACCTGTCCCATCTTGTTTAGTGAAAAGTTTTAAATTAAATTTTTCACCTAAAATATCAATTTGAAGTTCAGAAGGAATGGTTAATATTCCATCTAATTCTAATTTTTTCTCTCGAAGCTTCTCAATTCCAGTTATTGGTTTCTGAATTAAATTCCCATTTTTAATTGTCAATTCACGTGGAATTGTCATACTCCCTTCCCAATCTTCTTCTTCAGTTGGATAATGATTATCAGGAAGTCCGATCCAAGATATCATTATTGCTCTATCATTATTAGGAATATTAGAAGCTAATTGAGCAGCATAAAAATCGAAACCATAGTCAAGGAATTCAAAATCTTTATACGGATAGAATGTTAAAGTATCATAATCCATTTTTCCAATAAAATAGATATTATGATTTGTACTATTTCCTCTCCCATCAAGTTTTATATATTGTGGTGAAAAAATTAAAAGATCATCTTCACCGATTTTTTGTAAGGATGGACATTCCCACATTCCTGCAAAATTTTCATATCCTTTTACTTTTAACTCACCCTTAAATTCCCAATTTTCTAAAGGATTATCCGAACTATAAACTAAAGCAGTTCCCTTCTTATCTTCAGTTTGAGCCCCTAATAATATAAAATATTTTCCAATTTTTTCATTATAGAAAACTTTGGGATCTCTTTGGTGCTCACTATAATTTTTTAGTGGACCGAATAATGGTTTATCAAGTTTTTGAAATTTACCATTAACTAATTTTGCTGCACATGTCCAGGGCGTTCGAATCCAATTCTCATCACGGTGGTTTCCAGTATAGAAGAGATAAAGGTCATTACCTATATTGAATGCTGACCCAGAATGAACTCCCTTATTATCGTAAATTGTATCTGGTTTTAAACCTATTCCTTCATTTTTCCAGAAAATTAAATCTGGGGAACTAACATGATACCAATACTTTAATCCGTGAACTGCTCCCCATGGACACCATTGATAGAACAAGTGCCATTTACCATTATGAAATATAAAACCATTAGGATCACTTGAAAGCCCAGTAACAGGTTGGATATGAAACAGTTGCCTATAAGGAGATTGAGCTATTTTTTCATGTAAATACTTTATCTGTTCTGAACTTTCAAGTGTCTTATATCTTTCTTCTAACGTCCATTTGCGCATATTACTTAAACCGTAGTTTTTATCAATTATCTAATAATTTCTGATGTTATATTTGATTAGCTTAAAAAATCTGGAACTAAGATAATAAAAAAATTTGAATCCTTTTGTTATTCATAGAGGTTTAATTCTAAATTGATTTATCTTAGTTATCCAGATTTTGATTCAGGTTCTCAAAACCAATTAAGGTAGAGAGAAAAGTGTATGTATTTAAAAGGTTATCAAAATAATTCTTTATAAAATCAACGACTGATCAATTGATTCATTTAATCTGAAAATCTTAATTTCTCCTTCCCCTAGAAATGAATAATACATTTCACTATTAGTTGGTAAACTCTTGTAGTTAAAGAATATTCCCCTTGATTAACAAAAATTTCAATAGTATTTGAGTCAATAAAAATGCGGAGATTTTCTATGTTATTTACATCATCAATTTTGACAACTTCACCATTCTCAAGGTTATATTTATTCTCTAACTTAGATTTATCTAAAATCAATTGTTTCGTTTTACTGTTATATTCAAGTTTTAATCCTCCATCTAATTCTTTTTTAGTAAATATTCTAAGAACAAATGAATCTGACATATCATTTATTAGAATTTCAGATGGAATTGTAATTAAATTATTATTTTTTAATTCTTCAATACGTAAACTTTCAATTCCCTTTATTGGATTTTGGTAAAGCTTATTGTTTTTTATTGATATTTCTCTTGGCAGAGTTAAACTACCATCAAAAATTTGATTATCTAAGGCAAAATTATTGGGGAGTCCTGACCAAGCAATCAAATAGTTCTTCCCATTATCTGAATTTGAATTTAATTGAGCTGCATAAAAATCAAATCCATAATCTAACGATTTTACAGTTGTATCGGGTTTAAATGTTAAATTATCTAAATCAAGTTCGCCAGTTAAGTAAACATTATGGTGAATCATTTTAGATCTATTTGGAAGTGTTAAATATTGTGGTGAAAATATTAAAACGTCTTTACCATCAATTTTTTTTTAATTTGGACATTCCCACATTTCACCAAATTCCTCATAACCTTCTACTTTTAATTCACCTTTAAATTCCCAACCTTCACCGACTTTATTTGATGAATATACAAGAATTTTTGGCTTATTATTTTTGTTTTGTGCTCCAAGGAATATAAAATATTTATTTCTTTTTTTATTATAAAAAATATTCGGATCTCTCTGGTTTTCTGTGTAATTTGGATTTGGACCAAATAAAGGAAGTTCTTGTTTTACGAATTTATCATCTTTTAACTGAGCCAGCATTGTACTAGCTATTCTGTTCCAGTTCTTATCACGGTGATTAGCAGTAAAACAAAGATATAATTGGTCCCTATCAACCAGAGATGAGCCAGAATGGACTCCATAATCGTCATAATTTGTATCTGGTTTTAATCCAATTCCTAAATTTTTCCAATGAATTAAATCCTCCGATACAACATGATACCAATACTTAATTCCATGAACAGGTCCCCATGGAAACCACTGATAAAATAGATGCCACATACCGTTATAGTAGGTAAATCCATTTGGGTCGTTAAGGAGGCCTGTTAATGGTGAAATATGAATTTTTTGCTTATACTTGGAATTTTTAACTTCCTCATATAGCTTAGTTAAATTATTAGGATCATCAATTTTCTTATAGCGTTCTTCAATAGGCCAATCTTTCATTAATTCTTAAGCCGTTATTTCTATGATTTCATCTAATGCCTTATGATTACCGGTATTTACTTTAATATTATCTTTATCTGTACCACCGGTTAGAAGAACAGCAACGCAATCTGAATAATTATTTTCTTTAATTTTATTTCTATCAAAAGATAATAATTTCTGACCAGCTTTTATTTTATCTCCTGCTTCAACGAAAGCAGTGAAACCATCACCATTCATATTAACAGTATCAACTCCAACATGAATTAATAATTCATTACCATTTTCATCCATGAGTCCAACTGCATGTTTTGATTCTGGAACAACGGTTACTTCTCCGTCAAATGGAGCAACAATTGTTTCTTCTTCTGGGTTAATTCCAACACCTGGTCCTAAAACACCTGAAGCAAAAGTTTCATCCGGAATACTTTCAAAATTAATTACTTCACCTTCTACAGGAGCATAAACTTTATTAGGTTCTGTTTCTATTTCAGCTACAATAACTGGTTCTTCAACCTTTTTAGCTTTTGGTTTCTTTTCAGGTTCATCAGCATTTGAATAACCAAAAGTCCATGTTAATGCAAAAGCTATACCAGCTGCAATTAAGCATGTCATAATATAATTAAATGGATCATTTAAACAGAGTAAAATTCCGAAAATACCAGTAACACCTGTTCCTGAAGCTCCTAATCCAACAATTGAAGCATACATTGCACCAAAAGCTCCACCAATTGCTCCACATATAAATGGCTTGAAGTATCTTAAGTTAACACCGAAGATAGCCGGTTCGGTAATTCCCATAAAGCACGATACTGAAGACGGAATAGCGATTGATTTCATCTTTTCGTTCTTAGTTTTTAAACCAACTGCTAAAGTTGCAGCACCTTGAGCCATATTTGCAGCAGATGCTAAAGGTAACCAATAGGTAACACCATATTGAGCCAATTGACCAACATCAATAACGGTATACATATGGTGAATAC
>CANQOZ010000106.1 GCA_947625585.1 uncultured Eubacteriaceae bacterium | reverse complement strand
TTTCATAATTAAATTATAGGATAAAACGTTTTAATTTTCTCTTCTATAATAAAATTTTCTACTCTATTCCAAAATTGTTCAATTAAAGATGCCAAATAAACAGAAAAGATAATTGGTACTACAGTAGAGACATATCCACCTGGAGGTAGAATTACTGGTATTCCAAGAAAAGTTGTATATACTTCAGATTCAAAAAAAGTTCCAGTAAATAAGGAATAAAGAGCATCTTGGTCGGAAAGAGCAGTAATTGTTGGATAAACTAATGATAATCCAATAACAATTCCAACAAAAGGATTACAACCAAAACGTTTAGCTGCTGTGTATCCCAAAAATACCGGAAAAAAATAAAAGAAGGAATCACCTAAAGCATAAAGAATTAGATAGGTTCCTGATTCTTGATTGATTAGGTTTAAGAAAACTAATAAAGCGAGTAATCCTTTAATTAGACCAGTTGCTGCTAAAACAGAAAGGACTGGAGCAAATATTTCAGAAATCACTCCTAAAAGCTTTTGTCCTAAATTTTCCTCTTTTTTGGTTATTTCGTTATTTAAATTTTCAAATAGGTTTTCTAAATTTTCTGTTATTGTAACTGTATTCTTATTGACTAAAATTTGATAGGAATCTCCTAATTGTTCAATTAATAAATTTTTTCTAATCAAACTTGGATTTACAATATTGAGTACAACTTCATTATTAACGTATTCAATAGTATTAATATTATTGATGCCACCCAAATTAATTGTTAATTCATTAATTTTCATTTTTTAACATTCTAGAGATTTTTTAATCTCAATGAACTTCTCAGGAATGTTGATGTTTTCGATTCCCTGCTCAGTTCCTAATTCCTGGGCCTTTGAATAATACCATTGTTTATATTCTAATATTTCTTTAATTTTTTCTAATTTATCAATTTCTTCATTTACTTTATTTAACCGTTCTTCAAATAATAATTTCCTTTTGCTTATAGTAGTATCTCCCTGTTTTACTAAATCTATAAACTCTTTTATTTCCTTAATACTAAGACCAGATACCTTTAAACAATCAATGACTTTTAATAATTCTAATTCGTCCTTTTGAAAGTTCCTTTGTCCATTTTTATTTCTCTCTAAATTAGGGAATAAGCCTATTTCATCATAATACCTTAAAGTTGAAATTGGTATATTACAAATTTGTGATACTTCACTGATTTTCATATTTGACCTCAAGTTAACTTGAACTATTATACTAAGATTATACTATTTATTGAGGTATTATATGATTGAAAAAGAGGAACTAATTTTAGAAAACGACTGGGATAAAGTTTTTCCAAAAAGTGAAAAAGTTAAACATTCAAAAGTAACTTTTCCAAATAGATTTGGAATTACATTAGCTGCAGATATGTATGAACCATTGGATAAAGATGAAAATTTAGCAGCTATTGCTGTTTGTGGTCCATTTGGAGCTGTAAAAGAACAATCTTCAGGATTATATGCTCAGAAATTAGCTGAAATTGGTTATTTAACTATTGCATTTGATCCATCTTTTACTGGAGAAAGTGGTGGTACAGTTCGTAACGTAGCATCACCGGATATTAACACGGAAGATTTTTCAGCCGCAGTCGATTTTTTATCAACGTTAAAACATGTTAATCCTGAAAAAATAGGAATTTGTGGTATTTGTGGTTGGGGAGGTTTAGCATTAAACGCTGCTGCTCTAGATACTAGAATTAAAGCAACAGTTGCTTCAACAATGTATGATATGTCAAGAGTAAATCAGAATGGATACTTTGACGAACAGGATAGCGCAGCTGATAGAAACCAAGCACGAAAAGCTTTAAATGAACAACGAATTAAAGATATTAAAAATGGTAACTATGCTAGAGGGGGAGGTGTTCCTGATGAAGTCCCTGATAATGCCCCACAATTTCAAAAGGATTATTACGATTATTACAAAACAGAACGTGGATATCATAAACGTTCCTTAAACTCGAACGATGGTTGGAATGTAACTGGTTGTATGTCTTTTTTAAACACGCCGTTACTTAAATTCATCGATAAAATTGAAAATCCTGTTTTAGTTATTCATGGTGAAGAAGCTCATTCAAAATATTTTGGAGTAGATGCCTTTGAAAAACTAAAAGGAGAAAATAAACAACTAGTAATAATTCCAGGAGCTGTTCATACGGACTTATATGATAACTTAGATGTTATACCATTTGATTTAATGGATAAATTCTATAAGAAAGCTTTTGGAGAAAAGTAATTTTCAGTTGGATAGCTGTTTTAGCAGTTATCCTTTTTCTATATTTAATAATTTAAGGTGAAAAATGTTAGGTGATTTTACTTATTCAAATCCAACAAGATTACATTTTGGAAAGAACTCTTTAGAGAAGTTAAATGATGAATTACAAAATTTTGGAGACAATATTCTCTTAACTTATGGTGGTGGTTCGATTAAGAAAACAGGCCTCTATGATCAAATTATTCAAATCTTAGAAGATAATGGTAAAAATATTATCGAACTTTCAGGTGTTATGCCAAATCCAACAAGTGATAAGTTAAGGGAAGGCAAAAAAATTGCAGAAGAAAATGATATTGATCTCATTTTAGCTATTGGTGGTGGTTCAGTTATTGACTATTCAAAAGCTGTTTCTGTAGCAGCCGGTTCAGAAGGAGATCCATGGGAACGCTTCTATCTAAATATGGAAGAACCTGATACTGAAATAATTCCTGTTGGATCTGTTCTAACTATGGTTGGAACTGGTAGTGAAATGAATGCAGGATCTGTTATTACGGATACGGATTCTAAACTTAAAATTGGTCATGTTTATGGTGAAGAAGTAATGCCGAAATTTGCTATTTTAAATCCAGAATTAACTTTTACTGTTCCTGAATATCAAATGAAAGCTGGAATTTTTGATATTATGTCTCATATTCTTGAACAATATATGTCAGGTGATGATGAAAATGTTTCGGATTATATTTCTGAAGGATTAATGAGATCATTAATCCAGGCATCAAGGGAAGCTGTTAAAAATCCTGAAAATTATGAAGCTAGAAGTAATTTAATGTGGTTAGCAAGTTGGGCTCTAAATACTTTAATCTCTCGTGGTAAAGCTACTGATTGGATGGTTCATATGATTGGTCAATCTGTTTCCGGTTTTACAGATGCAACTCATGGTATGACTTTAGCTGCTGTTTCTCCAGCTTATTATAATCATATTATGGAAAACGGTTTAGATCGTTTTAAACGTTTTGCCATAAATGTGTGGGATGTGAATCCAGAGGGGAAAACGGATAAGGAAATAGCTAAAGAAGGTCTCAAAGCTATGGAAGATTGGATGGATGAGATTGGATTGGTCAGAAATCTTAGCGATTTAGGTGTAACAGAAGACATGTTAGAAGGGATAGCAGATGGAACTTTCATTATGGAAGGCGTTGATAAAGTTCTAGATAAACCAGAAGTGATTGAAATACTAAAAGAATCTATGTAAAATGGTATCGAGTGTAAACGTTTACACTCGATACGTCTTTTATCTTTTTACAGGTAGAATCGTTCCTAAAACTCTAAAAACATTACCATAAGCAATTTTCTCAATTTCATCATCACTAAAACCTACTTCACTCAAAGCGTTAATGAGCTTTGGCATCTCAGAACATTCTTTTATTTCAACTGAATTAGGAATTCCATCAAAATCCGAACCAAAACCGATAGTATCTATTCCACCAATATTAGCTAAATATTTGATATGCTCAATTATTCCATTTATTGAAGCAAATTGGGTTTTTGAATTAATAAAGCTACCACAAAAGTTTAAACCAATTACTCCGCCTTTATCAGCTATTTTTTTAATCATATCATCAGTTAGATTTCTTGAATTTGAACATAGGAATCTGGCATTAGAATGGGAAGCAACAAATGGCTTAGATACATTATTATAGACATCATAGAACCCTTTGTCAGATAGGTGTGAGACATCAACAACTATACCTAATTTTTCCATCTCGGTTAAAAATTCAATTCCTTTATCAGTTAAACCATTTTCTGTATCCGGTTCAAACTTAAAGTGTTCGAAATCAAATTTATTTGGAAATCCAAGTGAATTTGGATTATTCCAGGTTAAAGTTATTAATCGAACTCCTTTGTCGAAGAATTTATGAAGTTTTTCTAAATCTCCTTCACATGCTTCTCCTTCTTCTAAGGTTAAAAGTGATCCAATTTTACCATTCGTTTTTAATTCTTCTAAATCTTCCTTAAATAGAACAGGTTTTATTAAATCATTGTTAGCTTTTACCTCGTTCTGGTAGAGATTTAATAAATCCATAGCATATTTATAAGGATTATCTTGATTTCGAATATCTTGATAAAGTGCAAAAGTTTGTAA
>CANQOZ010000105.1 GCA_947625585.1 uncultured Eubacteriaceae bacterium | reverse complement strand
TCCTTGTTTGGAAAGCATAGCAAATAGTAATCAGATTTTTTATTGAATTTTAATGGATAAGCATAGATTTTAGCATCGTTTCCATCACTGATTACTAAAGTACTAAAATCATCATTAGAAACACAAAATTGACATATTTTCTTAATATTTTCTAAAAATTCAAACTCAGGTATTAACATATGTGACTCCTAATATTTATTTTATATGTTCTTTTAAAGCTTCGTCACGAATACGTTCTAAGGCAAGTAGGAATCCAATCAGTAGATCATTTTGTTGTTTGTCTGTACCATCTCTTATATCACCAAAAAAGATTGTTGAATAAACAAGCTTTCCATTCTTATTAGTAATTTTTAAAAGCATTTTATTATAATGGTCATTTGGAAACATTCCTTTGTCTTTAATTAGTTGCCTTTGCTCAGCCGATTGGGTATCTGGAAAAACTTGATAATCTACTTCATCTTTATTTTTATCAGTTGGATCAATAAATTTGCGTGCTTCAAAATATTCAGTTCTATCGTTAATCAAAGAGTCATAGCTAAAAATTTTATCTTCCTCTAAAAATATTGGATGAAGCAGCACTGCATTAAATAAAAGTTCCTCTAACCTACTTTCTGGAAGCTGCATAGCTGGTCTAGGTTTATCAATTACAAATTTAGTTCTTAAATCGTCATCATTTAAAAACTCAGTTATAGTTCTATAAAATTCCTCAACTAAACGGTTATCTTTATATTTTCCATAACCTAGTATAGAAAATGACGTTTTCTGACCTTCTTCTGGAAATGAGACCGATATTAAAATGGCATTAATTCCATATTTATTTAAAGCTCCACCTAAAGTTATGTTTGGATCTACTGTTTCGTCTTCCTCAAATTCAACAAACTTTAAAGCATTTTTTCTATCAGGAAAGAAAAGTAAGTTATAATTATCTACTTCCTTTGGATCAAGTGGTCTTAAATAAAGCTTAGGTCCATTTATGTCGCTTTCTAATTCAAGAGTCGAAAATTCTCCTGCTGCCTCACAAAAATGATTAATTCGAAGAATATTTTTAAAAAATTCAATCTTAGGTGCTTCCATTATTCCTCCAAAAATTTAAATATTTTTATTGTCTGGACCTTTTACAGCTTCGTCTATTGATTTTAAAAATCCAAGGAGTAACTTGTCCTTTTTCTTACAATTCCAATCCTTAAGCTTACCTGCATAAAGAGCTTCCCCTATTACTTTCCTGCCTGTATCTACCACCTGAAAACTGAGTATATTTCTGTTATTTAATTCTAAAACAGTATCAGATTTATCCATATCTTCCAAACTTTTATCAACTATGGATTTAAAACTTTCATAATCAGGAAAAATAATATAATCAGCTAAAATTCCGTTTTCGGGAAAATCTTCATTCTTAACAGCTGTGAAATATCTCTTTAAACCATTAAAATCTGTAAAGCTAAATAATTGATTCGCTTTTACGATAAATGGATAGATTTCAGCAGCTGAATATAACATATTTGTAAATTCACGTTCTGATAGACCACTACAATTTATTGGGTCATCATTCATAATTTCAGTGTCTTTCGGTGTTTATAATTATAATTTTAATTCAATTTACTAGGATACAATCTATATATTAGTAATTATTGAGGACTATTTTATTAATTTCGTTTAAGATTAATATATCTTTAATATGAAGCTTTTCTGCTCTATTAATTGAGCTCTTGTTCGGTTAGATTGAGTTCATTCAAACTGACTTGTTTTATATTTCCATCATTTAGAAATTCAACAACTTCCTTTGCAAAGTTCATTTTTTGATTAAAATCATCACGGTAATTTCCAGTTGATTCAATATCTAAATAAGGTTCTCCATCGATTGCAAAAGTTTTAAGCACAACAGAATCAAAAGGGGTTTCCCGAAAAACCTGAACTAAATCGTCGTAGGTATCCAAATTGTTCCAGATTTCATTTATATTCTCTGCACTTTCTCTATCTGAGAAAAAAATGTCATAATAATCAAATTTATCTATATCAAAGTTTATCGGTTTAAAATAGATTGGATGGTCATATCTATCATTGGTTAAAACTTGAACACTAAGATCGTCTGAATCTTCACAGTGTTTATGGATTAAATCCATATTGTCAAAGTATTGATCTCGAACTACTACATCCATTAAGTTTCTCACCTTCAAAGTTAGAAGAAAAATTTAATTATCATTTGAATCATTTCCTACTAAATCCATGCCATAATCAAATAGTTCTTTTAATACTGTAAGAAAATTGACGACTATTTTCATCCGTTCAACTTCATTTAAATTTTTATATTTTCCCATTGGCTTGTCAAAAGCTTCAAGTTTACCTTCTTTTGAGTGGATATCAACTAAAATATAATCGCTTTCAATATCCTGGTCCTGGAATTCTTCTGGATGCTCTGACTTATAAATCATGTCCTGTCTACTTTGTTCATCTGGAAAAACCATAAATGTAGCGTTTGTTGATGGAGCATTTTCTGGAAATGGATAGATCCAGAACTTAGCTTTTTCTCCACTTTTTGGGGAGGTTATATCATAATAAGAATCGTCCCAGTTTTTGTTCATAAATTTAAAAAATGCCAGCGCATTTTCAAGCATTATTTGTTCATTTTCCTCACTGAGTCCATAATCAATAGTACCTTCACGTAAAATACTATGAAATTTAACATCTCCTTTATTTAAAAAATCAATAACCTCCTCTAAAAAACCATTTGTAAGCTCATTATTATATTTATATTTTCCAAGTCCATTACAACCTAGTAATACCTGATTATCTTTGCCTTGAAAGGTTTTAATTATAATTCCATCAATGTTAGCATCTTCATAAATATCAATGTCTCGAACTTCCGGATGATATCTGAGTCCGTCTTCAAATCCTTTCATTATCATGGCATTAGTTTTATCTGGAAGGAAGATACCTACACTTTCGCCGAAAATGAGTTTTGAATCTACTGGTTTAAAATAGAGCTTTTTTCCATCAGAGTTATACTCTAGAATCTGAGTCGTATCATCTTTATCATGCTTGGTCCAGTAAAATATTTTAAATAGATTGTTTAAAAAATTTTGTTGACTGTCTTCCATTTTTTTGCCTCTTAATTCATCAATTTAAACTTCGTTTATTTCCTTACAAATAGTTAAGAAATTCAGAATCATTTCCCGTTTCTCGTCATCCGTTAAGTTTTTTAATTCGCCAAAAGCTTGATCTCGCAATACAAATTCTCCTAGTTTAGGAATGATTTCGATTAATAAAAAGTCATTTCTATCACCTTTGCCAATTTTTCTACTTTCTGCCATCATTTCCATAAAATCGGTAGCTTTATCCTGGTCAGTAAAGAGTAAAAACATTCCTGCTCCGTCTGGGGCAAATGGTGGTTCAGGTGCTCCAATAAAAGTTGAGGTCTTCGCACTTTCAGGAGATAGTATCTCTAGAGCTCCCATTAACTGGTCAGATTCTCTCAAATAATTATAAAGTCCCTTAGCATTTCTAATTAGGTCTTGTTCTGTATCATGATCAAGCTTTAAATCAATATTATTTTCAAAAGCAATGCTATGGATATTCACTTCACCTTGATCTAAAAAATCAAGTATATAATCATAAAATTCATCAAGAGCTTGTTTGTCCTTGTACTTTCCAACTCCTGCACAATCCATATTTAAAGAATCAGATTCAATATCTGAAGTTATTTTAAAGCGAATTCCGTCGTATTTTGGTTCTTCAATCTCTCCTTCTAGAAGTTTATCGAAATCTTTTAAGATCGTCTCATCAAATTCAGTAAGAATGTCTGCATTTTTTCTATCAGGTAGGAAAACACCAGTAAATTCTCTTTTATCGTTATCACCTGTAAACTGTTTAAAGTAAAGTTTTGGTCCGTTATTATCATAATCCAATTCTTGAACACTTCGATCGCAATCTTCAGTACACCAAAAATTTAATCGAATTAAATTATGTAAAAAATTCTGATTATTTTCGTTCGACATTATCAACCTCCAACATTAAACAATTAGTTATTCTTTCTAAACCTTCTATAATAATAATCCTTTTCTCTAAATTCTAAGATATCCTTGTAATGTTTAATAAACGTTTCATTACCCAGGTAATTTTCCAATTCATCGGCTAACTCAATCGAACCATTAACTCCCCGTCTAAAATATCCTTTACCAGAGTCAATAAGATATTTAACAGGATTTCTAATTATTATATTTCTATGGTCCTTGTCCGTTTTCTTCTTAAATTCTTCTAAACTATTAACCTTAGTTAAATCTCTATAGTTTCGGTTTCGACTATAAAATTTTTCCCATTCAGTTATAATTCTCTCTATCGAAGCTCGTTTTTCAATTTGATCACTTCCAATAAATGATTTCATAACAGGTATTT
>CANQOZ010000104.1 GCA_947625585.1 uncultured Eubacteriaceae bacterium | reverse complement strand
TCAACATCGTTAAACATTGGAAGTTGGGATAAGTCCATTATTTCTGTAACGATTGGAAGTCCGGTAGCCTGTTTTGCTAAAAGCATGAGTTCTAAACCATTGGTCTGCATACCTTGGAAGGAGTAAGGTGAAGTTCTCGGTTTAAAAGCTCCTCCACGTAGCATAGTAGCTCCGGCTTTCTTAACATCTTCAGCTATACTAATAATTTGTTCTTCACTCTCAATGGAGCAAGGTCCAGCAATTAATGTAATCGTTCCTTCGCCTACTTCCTTATCTCCTACCGGAATTATCGAATCTTTCGGATGGAAGTAACGACTTGCTTTCTTGAATGGTTGGTTCACTCGAATTACCCTCTCTACATAATGTCTTGATCTTAATGTACTTGAATCAATTGACTTTGTATCTCCGATTAATCCTAAAACTGTATGGTCTTCACCTGCAGAACGATCTACTGAAAAACCCTTCTGCTTCATTTCTTCTTCTAAATTATCTATTTCTTCTGGCGTTGCGCTCGGTTTTAAAACAATGATCATAAAAAAACCTCAAAAAAAAGGATAGCTCTCAAAGAGCTATCCAATATTATCTAAATTATATACCTTGAATCTAGCTCTCTGAAAATTTTATGCATCACAATTAAACCAGTAAAAGTAGTACTGGTTGTTGCTAAAGGATGCAAAATTTCCAGAGAATAAAGATTTCATTTTTTTACCTCAAAAATGATGGTACTTTGTTATTAAGAATGATTATAAAACTATCTTTTCCCGAATGCAATTATTTAAGCTAAAAAAGCAGCTCCGTTTGTCTCAATTTTAGAAATAGGATAAATTTTATAGTTTTCATATCTATATATCCCATTTATGAAATATAACTTTAAGAGTAATTAGGACTTTATGTGGATTAAATTTAATAAGATACCATAACTTTCACGTTTAAATAGCCTCAATTAGAAAGAATTTTTAATCTCGTAATTGATAATTGTGTTAAAATTGCTTAAAAATTTGGAATAGTTGATAAGAAATGCCTATAAATATACCAAAGGAACTTCCCGCCTATAACATCTTAAAAGAAGAAAACATTTTTGTTATGAATGAAGAAAGGGCTCAGTCTCAGGATATAAGACCGCTTGAAATAGCGATTGTTAACCTAATGCCAACTAAAGT
Organism: uncultured Eubacteriaceae bacterium; assembly: GCA_947625585.1. Classification (GTDB taxonomy): domain Bacteria; phylum Bacillota; class Clostridia; order Eubacteriales; family Eubacteriaceae; genus CANRHG01. Next base: position 3,265 of record CANQOZ010000104.1, on the reverse strand, counting down.
TGTAACTGAAACCCAGCTACTTCGACTATTAGGAAATACACCTATTCAAGTAAACATTACTTTAATAAGAGCGGAGAGCCACGACCCTAAAAATATTTCTAGACACCATATGGACTCCTTCTATACTACTTTTAATGAAGTTAAAGATCGGTATTTTGATGGATTAATTATTACAGGTGCTCCTGTTGAAACACTACCTTTTGAAGAAGTCGACTATTGGAATGAGCTGAAACAAATAATGGAGTGGAGCAAAACGCATAGCTTCTCTACGTTCCATATTTGTTGGGGAGCACAAGCAGGACTTTATTACCATTATGGCATTAATAAAAAAGGATTAGATAAGAAATTATTTGGAGTCTATGAACATCAAACCGTTGATAAAAAGATCCCTCTCTTTAGAGGTTTTGATGATGTCTTTTATGCTCCACATTCCCGTCATACAACAATTGATCCGGATGATGTTAGAAATAATCCTAATCTTGAAATATTAGCGGGTTCAAAAGAAGCCGGTATCTATATCATTTCAGCTATGGGAGGACGTCAGATTTTTGTAACTGGTCACTCCGAATATGATAGGGAAACTCTAAAAAAGGAATATGATAGAGACATAAATAAAGGCTTACCAATTGAAGTACCTAAGAACTACTTTATTAATGATAATCCTGAAGAGGGTATTAACGTTTCCTGGAAGTCTCACGCAAACCTGCTCTTCTTTAACTGGTTAAACTACTATGTCTACCAGGCAACGAAATATGACTTAGATGAGATTGGAAGAATTACCGATCAAATCGATTTAAACCATAAAATTTAACCTGAAATAGCAGAAACTATTTCAGGTTTTATTATTATTTCAAAAATAACTTAACGAGTGCTTTCTTGAGTTTAGTATATGGAGCATATCTAAATGGTAAATCAAAGAAGAATCCCTTCTTAACCATACTCTTCATATGACTAAATGTATCAAATCCTGTTTTACCATGGTAAGCTCCCATTCCGCTATCACCAACACCACCAAATCCCATCTCACTTGTGACTAACTGGATTATTGTGTCATTGATACAGCCACCTCCATATTGGAGTAAGTCCTGAACCTTCTGCATTGTTGGTTTATTCCTGGTAAACAGATATAAAGCTAACGGTTTTGGTTTCTGTTGAAGTAAGGTTATTACATCGTCCAAATCGTCATAAGTTAGAATTGGGAGAATTGGTCCAAAAATTTCCTCCTGCATAACTGGATCGTCCCAGGTTACATTATCCATAATGGTTGGTTCAATTTTTAATCTTGCTTCGTCCGTTTCTCCACCATAAACTACTTTATCTTTATCGAGTAAGTTCATTAAACGGTTAAAATGTTTTTCATTAACGATTCTTCCGTAACCAGGATCTAACAATGGATTATCTGTATATTGAAGTTTGATCTCTTCAATTAATTGTTCAATAAGCTCATTTTTGACTTTTGAATCAACATAAATATAGTCTGGAGCAACACAAGTTTGACCGCAGTTTAAGAACTTTCCAAAGACAATTCGTCTAGCAGTAACGTGAAGATCCGCACTTTCAGTAACGATAGTTGGACTCTTGCCACCAAGTTCAAGAGTAACTGGAGTTAAATGCTTAGAAGCTTTCTCCATAACAGTCTTACCAACGCCAGTGCTTCCTGTGAAGAGAATATAATCAAACTTCTGATCTAAAAGTTCAAGATTTTCCTTTCTACCACCTTGAACAACGCTAACATACTCAGGTTCAAAACAATTTGAAACAATTAAATTAATTATTTCGCTTGTTCTTGGAGCATAAGCACTCGGTTTGATAACTGCAGTATTTCCAGCAGCAAGCGCATCAACAAGCGGGTCGAAGCTTAACATAAATGGGTAGTTCCACGGACTCATTATCAAAACATTTCCGTATGGACTCGGTTTGACATAACTCTTTGCAACCATCTGAGCAAGTGGAGTATAAACTCTTTTAGGTTTAGAGTAACATCTTAAGTGACGTTTCATAAAAGAAATTTCACTTAATACCAATCCAATTTCACTCATGTATGAGGTGAAAAAGCTCTTCCCTAAATCTTCATATAAGGCTTCTTCAATTATGTCGATATTCTTTTTAATCTCTTCTTCTAAAGTTTCAAGTGCACTGATTCTAAAGTCAGGATCTAATGTCTGACCAGTAAAGTAAAACTCTTTTTGCTTATTTAAAATTTCATCAATATTCATAATCTCGTGAGTAAACTAATGATACTAGCAATAGCACTGATCGCTCCAGCAAACAATGCCAGTGGTAGAATATCTCCGAATAAGGTTGTTGCCAGCCTTTCCAGATACGGTCTGTCGTCTACCTCCTCCTCTGGTTGCTTCTTTTTTATAATTTCTGAACCTGGCAGGTTCTTGATTTCATTAAACGTATAATTAACATCCCTATGTTTTAAGCCAAGTGTGATTTTCCCATAGCTGTCTTCAACTGATCTTATAAACTTATTTCTATGTAATTTATTATAATCAACATTGTTCTTATCAAAAATTGTAAAAACAATATTGTTTCCATCAATTTTGACTCTCGTAATGTTGTCCGTTCCACCTAATGCAGTTATTAACTCATGTACGATTCCTGTATATTTAGTAGAATTTCCCATTTTTAATTGTTATAATCCAATTCTCTAGCTTTAAATTCACTTAAAGTTTTCTTCAATTGATAATATAATGTTTTAAACAAAAATACTAGAAGGACCTACAATTAACAAATGGAAGAAATTTACAATTTTTTAAATGATGCTGGAACCTATTTTCTAGCTACAGACGATAATGGACAACCAAGAGTCCGTCCGTTTGGAACTGTTGCCCTCAAAGATGGAAAGCTTTATATTCAAACCGGTAAAAGTAAAGATGTTTTTAAACAGATTCAAAAGAATCCAAAAGTTGAAATATCAGCTTTTAAAGACGGTAAATGGATTCGAGTAACTGGAGAGCTTGAAAACGACGATAGTGTCGAAGCAAAGAAGTTCCTACTCGATCAATATCCAGATTTAGCTGGAATGTACTCACCAACTGATGATAATACAGCTGTTTTATATTTTAAAAACGGTGAAGCAGTAATCTCATCTTTTACGGATGAACCAATTGTAATTCCAATAGCATAAAATGCATCCACTTATAAAAAAATTACAACATACACAACATCTGGAATATGATGAGTGGGTAGAGCTGATTGAAAGTCGAAATTCGATAGACCGATGCGAACTCTATACGATTTCTGAAAAAATAAGACA
>CANQOZ010000103.1 GCA_947625585.1 uncultured Eubacteriaceae bacterium | reverse complement strand
GCAAAATCAGCGAGTTCCGATAGGAAACCTCTATCCATTACATTAGCTGCATCCATACGAACGCCATCGATATCATATTCATCAATCCAATAGTTTAAGATATCTTTTAAGTAATCACGGACTTCTGGATTCCAAAGGTTTAATTTGACTAGTTCATCATGACCAGCCCAATTAGCATACGAAAATCCATCATTGTAGCTGTTATTCCAACCAAAATTGACATCTTGAAACCAATCTTTATACCTAGATCCTTCACGGTTTGCTAATAAATCCTGAAAGGCAAAGTGGTCTCTTCCAACATGGTTAAAAACACAGTCAAAAATGACATCAATTCCATTATCCTTTAATTCCCTAATAGTTTCCTTTAAATCCTCATTTGTACCAAGTCTATGATCTAACTTTTTGTAATCAATAGTGTCATAACCATGAGATGTAGATTCGTTAAGTGGTCCTAGTAGAACCGTATTTATATTTAAGTCTTTTAAATAATCAACTTGGTCAGCTATTTTACTTATTCTATTTGTGGTCTCACTTTCATCTTTTCCATAGAAAGGAGCTCCGCAATAACCAAGGGTAAAAATATGATATATATTTCTTTCCGTTTCCTTCATAACCATTATTATAAAGGATAGATTCAATAGATAAAACAATTCGATTTACTGCAATATTTAATTAAAGTAATCAAATGATCGTTTAATAGTTGTATAAAGTGGTTTAAATAAAACAAATTGGGAAAATATTAAGATATAATATTCAATGAAAACAGGTTTAATTCTATATTAGAAGCATTTTTTAACAATGAATTTTTTATATAGGAGTAAAGGTATGAAGAAGCTATTTCTAGTACTTTTGATTTCTGTCGGACTCATATTGGCTATAACGGGTTGTAGTTCTACCGTCAATTCAGATGAATCAGCAGATAACGAAGCAAAAGAAGAACTAGGCTTAACAAAGCCAGTATCTGATGTTACGGATGGTACCGGTTTGCAGGGTACTTGGGAAGCAACAGATGACCAAGATAATACTACAGTTACAAGTGTCTTGGCATTAAATAGCGACGATACCTATGAACTTTGGATTGGCTCTAATTCAAGTTCAGCAGTTAACGTTGAAAGTGTCATTTCTGGTACATATACAAGTACAGACACTCAGCTTACCCTAACCCCACAAGAAGGAGCTGGTCAACCAGCTGTTTATAACTATACTTTAGATGGTAACAACCTCGACTTACAAAATGTCGATGGTAGTCAAACACTTAAACTGACAAGACAAGAATCATAAAAAATAGGCTCTATCCAATCAGGATAGGGCCCTTTTTGTTAATCATGTTTTAAACTTTGAATTGTTCTGATTATTATTAATACATTTGCGATAATAGCTACAGCTGCACCCGCTATGGCGACAAAGGCTGAGAATTTTGATTCGAACCTTTTCATTTTTCCTCCGAATTAAATTTTAAATGAGTTTATTTCACTTCATTTTTCTTTCTTAAGAATATTTTCCCGAATATTCATAAAATAACCTCAAAACTTTTTCTTAATAAATTTAATTTTTAACTATATTAATTTATATATTATTTACATTAAACTGTTTCGATTGTAAACGATAACAAATTCATATGAATAAATTAGATTGTGTCTCAAAAATTGGACAAAAAATTTAACAAAAAAAGTTAAACAACTTTTGTTACACCATATTAGGAACATAATAACAAAATTTATCATAAATAATGTTAAGATATAACCAGGTCAAGAAAATTGGCCGCACTACCCCCTGGGTAGTTTAAAGAGTGTTAAAAATGGAATGTGTTTTACTTTAAAACGCATTCTTTTTTTGTTTCTCCCGTAGTTCAAACCTCGCAAACAAAGCTTTGAATTCATCCTTGTAGACAATTGGAATGCTCCAGGTAGAAGCCTTCAGATTATTTAAGAATTTTTGAAGATATTCGCTATTGCTTTCGCTCTCTTCTTTATCAAGTTGAATACTTCCTTTTAAAAGTCTTGCATTTCTAAAATTAAAGAAGTAATTCACCCCAAACTTAAAGAAAGTCAACATGTAGCTTTTAAACTTTTCAAAGAAGTTTAAGGCATTATAAAAATGATGGTACTTAAGTTTATCTACAAGTTTATCAAGAAGATGAGCTGTCATTCCTTCAATACTGTCATTTTCAAACGCCTGTTTAAATAATTCAGTAAACTTTTTTCTCCACCTTTTAGGAAGAAGTCCAAGAATCGTATCATTAAAATTATCAAGGTCTATCTGAATTTCACTTTCATTAAAAATGGATTTAGTCGCTTCAAAAAGAAGCGTATTATCAGCAGGAAGAACAATCACCTCCGGCTGGCGAGATGCAGCATTTTTGATGATGTTGAGTAATTCTAAATATTTACTGGGAGTGAGGTCATAAACCGGACAAGACCATAATAGAGTTCGCTTTAGTTTCCTTTTTTCAAGTTTATAACAAACCAATACTTTAGCTTTTGTCTTAATACCGAAATCTTTTAAGTCATAATCCAAATCGAGAGTATCAATCCAGATGACAGGGCTATCCCACTTTGGACAAAGGGATTGGATACCGGCACTAAAAAAGTTTTCATCGAATGTTTCTTTAATCTGGGTGACCATCCTGTCATAAATTTCTTTCATCTCTACTACTTTATCTAAATCCGCCTGTTTTTTTCGTTCATGGTTTGAAAGGTAGTCTAAAGAATTTAAGATCATGATTCTTTCTGCCGATTCCGTGTTTTTAAAAGCACCTTTAGATTTAATTAAACGCTTATCCTCTTCATTGGCTCGTTCATTAACATTGTTGGTTTTAAATTCATCGTTTAAAATCAGACTTACTTTCGTTTCCTCTAAGTGAGCCTGTAATTTTTTCAAGGCTTCAGGATATTCCTCTCCCCATTTTTGCTCGAACTCCTCTAAATCCTTTTCCCATATCTCTCTATTCGCTTCATGCGTTATTTTATGGATTAATTTCTTTACTTTATGAGCTCCTCTTTTAGGTAAGCTCTTATAGACAGTATGAACACCATGGAAGAGACAGCACTGCTCAAAGGCAGCTGGAAACTCAGCCTCAATTGCACCGGCAATGCTGTCAGCAAAATCCCTTAAAAACAGAGCGGGGTTTCCTTTTAATCCCCTTCTCTTTATATCTTGTAATACCTCCTGGTAGGCCTGTTGTGTCTCTCCGTCATAAATCTTTAGGGCCAGCAGTTCCCAATATCCTGTCTCGGCATTTAGTCCAAGTACTCGAATGGCCGGTTTTTTTATATAATGCTTATTCTCCGGGTCTTCATCACGAATTGTAACAAAGGTTGCATCAAGTGAAAGAATAGCAATATTTAACTTACTTAAATCCCTATTCTTAAAATCGGTTACTTTCTTCTCTAATTTTTTATTGATCCTACTGACTTTACTTCTTGAAACATTGATTCCAAGCTGCTTTAATAATCGTTCAATATCTCGTGTTGATAACCCATACAAAAAGCTTGTTGTAATAAGCAGATCTAAACTTTCTGTATCTCTTTGCCATGGTTCTGCAATAACACTGACATAACCTTTTTCTTGAAATCGAGTTATAATAACTTCAATTTCACCCATTGTGGTTAAAATTCTTTTGGAAGTAACTCCTTTTAAGTAGAATTTGGCCCGATCCTCATCTTCAAGTTCATGTATTGATTCCCGATATTGCTGGGCTTTTGTATCTTCTAAAAGTTGGAGACCATACTGAATACTTACAGTAAAAACATTATCCATTGTAAGGTCTTCACCATTTAGTTCTACTGCATTATTAATGTCTTTTAAATATCTCATAATTTTATCCTTTTCTTATATTATAAAACAAAAAGCTGTAATCCTTTACAGAATTACAGCTTTTTGTGATTTTAATATATTGTCCAAATTTTGAGACACAATCATTATATCCTCATAAAGAGTTTAAACGTTTACACTCGATAGGATTTTGCGTATTAAAAGCATTCAATTTATCATTTTATCTTACAAAGTTTAAATTAAATTCTTATTATTTAAGCAAAATGTAAAAAAGATATTATCAGATATAGTAATAAAAAAGATGCGCCCAAAAATAGAACGCATCAAAAAATCGTTTAATAAATTAAATAGCAGCAAAACCCTTTTCGAGATCAGCAATAATATCATCTATATGTTCAATCCCTATTGAAAGCCTTATCGTATTTGGTTTAATTCCGGCTTCTAAGAGTTCTTCTTCAGTCATTTGGCTATGAGTAGTTGAAGCAGGATGAATAACAAGTGATTTAGCATCGGCCACATTAGCTAAGTTTGAGAAAAGTTCCAAATTATCAATAAATTTCTTAGCTTCTTCTTCTCCACCTTTAACTTCAAACGTAAAAATAGAACCGGCTCCATTTGGGAAATACTTTTCATATAATTCATGACTAGAATCATATTCTAGAGC
>CANQOZ010000102.1 GCA_947625585.1 uncultured Eubacteriaceae bacterium | reverse complement strand
GTAGTTCAATTAAATCCTCTCAAAAAGAGATATTTAATAAAGGGAAAGAACAACTATAATAAATTTAGTTAAATTTAATGGTTTGTTTTAAGCTGTCTTGATTTATAGTAGTTGATAATAGATATAGAACAGAACAATGAACGAAACAATTAAAGTTGAAGCAAATATAAATAACTTTGAACGAGTTAGAAATCTCTTTGTTAGCCAATTAGAAGAAGCTGGAATTCCCATGCAACTTCTGTTTAAGTTCGAAATAGTATTTGAAGAACTTTTTGTTAATGTTTGCCATTATGCTTACGAAGACAAAGGAGATGTTGAATGTACCTGTAAAATTGAAGATAACAGGATAATTCTAACTATTAAAGATTCTGGAATACCTTTTGACCCAGTCAAGAAAGAAGATCCAAATATTCATGCTCCAATTGAAGAACGTAAGATTGGTGGACTCGGAATCTTCTTATGTAAAAAGAATACTGAAAAGTTCGAATATGAATTTACCGACGGTTATAATATTACAACTTCAACTTTTAAAATTGGATAAAATTTTCAAATAATGCTTAAATAGTTACTCGATTCCATCACTTTAATTATCAAAATCGTTTTAATTCTCTTTTGAAGTTACTTGCTCAAAAAAATTGAGTAAAAAAAACGAATTAATCAGGATGATTTGAAGAGAGCTTTATTAGATATTAAAAAAACACCTGTTTAGATGTTATCTAAAAGATAATAACCAATTAAACTTAGATTGTGTTGGGAAACGCAGTACAGAGGTAGACTGAACGATATTATCAAACTTATAAGCTTTTCCAATTTCTGGAGTAATTTTATGCTCCTTTATAAAGTTAAAATAGAATCAATAGTTTCTTGATTAGGTGAATCAATGCGCCCAATTATTTTTGAGATGGAGAAATGGGGACTCAATTAAATGGACATTTAGATAATAATGATAATGAATAAGTAATCATTCACTTCGATTATTTAAATTTTTGCGAAATGTCATTTTAAAGTTCAGATATTCTCTGTGTTACAATGAATTTAATATATTTTATGGAGGGTAAAACATGCCTTTTATTGTATCTCGTGTAAATCAAAGAGTGTCTCAGGATCAACAGGAAAAATTAAGGGAAGGTTTAGTTGAAAAAATCGAACAAACTTTAGGTAAACCTAGAGATTATATAATGTTAGATCTTCAAGAAGGAAGTCCATTATATGTTCGAGGAAAAGACGAACCTGCAGCTTATATTGAAGCTAATATTTATGGAGCTAATCCAGCTGGCTTTGCTAAGCTAAGCCAAGAAATAACTAAAATGTATGAAGACATCCTAGGAATACCTGCAAATAATGTTTTTATTAATTTCCAGGACATTCCAGGATTCAGTATTAATGGTAATTACATGTAATTAAAACAGCAGTTCTGAAAGGAGCTGCTTATTTTTTTATCCGATTTTCTAATTATTCACTGAGTAGTTGTTTTAGAACTTTCCGGTTTATGCTGATCTCCCCACTCACACATAGAATCCAAAATCGGTATTAATGTTTTACCTTTATCAGTTAAGCTGTATTCTACTTTTGGTGGTATTTCATTATAAGCTTTCCTATTTACTAACCCGCAATTTTCTAAATCCTTTAAAGCTTTACTTAAAGTTTTATAAGAAATTTTTCCAATATACCGTTTCATTTCATTAAATCGGACAGTTCCAAATTCCATTAAGGTATAAAGGATTACCATTTTATATTTTCCACTAATTAGAGATAGCGTATAATCAAAACCTGTTTCACCTAAATTTTCTTGACTAATACACCTTTTATCCATACTTACCTCTTGTATAGTTTATAACATTAATTACCGTACTTGTTCATTTGCTACTATTATATAGAATGAAAGTATTAAATTATAGGAGTTATCCATGAAAAGCTTTGAAGTTAAACCTTATTTGTTCCCGATGCCTACTTACATGATCAATACCTATAATGAAAATGGAACTGTTGATTCAATGATGATGGCATGGGGAGGTATTTGTGCTGAAAATATGGTTGCCTTAAACCTCGAATCAGATCATAAAACTGTAAAAAATTTAAAAGATAGGAAAGCATTTACAATTGCTGTTCCTGGAATTAATACTTTAAAAGAATGTGATTATTTGGGAACAGTTAGTGGAACTAAAGTTAAAAATAAATTTGAAAAGACAGGACTTAATGCAGTAAAAAGTGATTTAGTTGATGCACCGATTGTTACAGAATTCCCACTAACACTTGAATGTGAAGTAATTGACGTTCAAGAACAACCATATGGACTCAGGTTTTTAGGTGAGATCAAAAATGTTTTAGCAGATGATTCTATATTAAATGAACAAGGTAATATTGATGTCAAGAAGATCAATGCATTTGTATTTGACCAGGTTTCTTATGACTACTTTGCTATTGGCGAAAAGGTAGGTAAAGCTTGGAATTCAGGTAAGGAATTTATCAAAAATTAAATCTCTTTAAACGATACATTCCCACGAGAGCTCTGATAGGAAAATAATCTTATCAGAGCTTTTTGTTAAAAGCTTCTAATTAAAACCTCTAAAAAAATCTATAATAAAGGTATAGATAGAGAGAATTTACAAATAAAGCTTACTGAAATTAATGCAGATACGATTAAGAATTTAACTTTGATAGAAAATGATTTCTTCATTTATGCAGTAAATAATAACAAAGAACTTGCCGATGTTTTAATAAAACCATTACTGAATTATCTTGGAATATCCAATTATAAAATCATTTCGGTTGATTCAGAAGTGAATTATCAGAATAATATAAAGCACGGTATACGAGTTGATTGCCTTGTTGAATTAGTTGACGGAAAAAGAATCTTGATAGAGATTCAAAATGGAAATTCTAATGAATTACCATTAAAAAGAATTAGATTTGAACAAAGTTTATTCGATGCAGATTTTTTAGAGGAAGGTAAACCTTATACAGATTTGCCAGAAGTTATTTCACTTGTTTATACTACTGAACCTCTTCCGAACCTTGATAATGGGAAACCTGTTGCTGATATTGTTGCCTATGATGTGATTGATCAAAAAATAGTTGAAGATTATGGAATTCGAACTGTAGTTGTAAATGGGAAATATAGAATGGAAGGTTTTGAGGAATTTACTGATGTGATCGAGGATTTACAAGAAAGTGATATAGAAAAAATTAAAAATCCAATTATCAAAAGTATCCATTCAAAAACAAAAAATACAGAAAGAGGTAGAAATATGTTCTCAGAATATATGAAAGAGTTATTCGGAGATGTGCTTCAAGAAAATGCAGATCTAAAGGAACAATTAAGATTAGAGCAAGAACAAAATAGAATTGTACAAGAAAAGAATAATAAATACGAGGATTTCATAAAGAAAATGGGATATTCTCTTGAGGATATTTAAACGTAGAAATAAGATTTTTAAAGAATAATAAAAATTTCGTAAAAAAGATTCTTATATATTTTGAATAAAAAAGTTGTCATTGTTGAATTAGAAGCAAAGAAAACTGCAATATACACTTTTAAAACTTTTAACAACCGAAATTAATTTAAGATAAAACTGGTGAGTGATAAGTTCTTTAAAAAATAAGTGCAATAAAATAATCTGAGAAATTTAGAAAAGAGAACAACCTATTTGGAAATAAGAAGAGTTTGTTTTCTTTGGAAAAAAACCGGAACAAAATCTATAATTAGATAACAGAAATCTTTCCAAATCAATTTTTCTTCATAATGAGAAAATTCGATTTGGTCCTTCTGTTTTCAACAATCGATTTCAGAAGTGACAATAATACTATAAGGAAAATCTACTTACTATGAAAGATTTTTCCGAAAATTAGGCAGGTAAATAAAGACCTTTAGGATGATAGTGGGATATCCTAAAGGTCATTTTATCTATGACCATAGAATAGTCTGTCCAAGTTTAATAACAAAATTGGACTATATAGGTATAGGAATAAGTAAATATTTAAAGCAATAATACGAACTTAGTAGATATGGCTTTACAAACTTTACTTAAACCTTTAAATCGTTGTCTTTATTGTTTAACACTTAATCGTTTATAATACTTAAGTGAATGTAAAATTGTTAAAGCTTTAAAAGCTTCCAGTCGACTGGGTTGAATACAAATGAACCGAAGTTCAAGACCGTAAGGGATAATTACGAAATTTCTGCTTAGCTAAATAACGTATTTCGTCTACGCATACAATATATTGTAATTCTATTATAGTGATTTGGGCCCAAAAAGTCAAGAAATGTAAATTCATAAAGCGTATTTAGGACTAAAACAGCAAAAATAGGAGAATTTCGCAAGTTTTAAACGATTACTTCAATCTTTCTTAGAAAATCTATGTTATCTTTGCTCCTATCAGGGTAAAAATTTTACTACATTATAAATTTCTCTAAAAGTGACAAATTTCGCTAAAAATCAACGATTTTAGAATAAAA
>CANQOZ010000101.1 GCA_947625585.1 uncultured Eubacteriaceae bacterium | reverse complement strand
TCTCTTTTCTAAATTTCTCAGATTATTTTATACACTTATTTTTTAAAGAACTTATCGCTCACCAGTATTTTAATAATTAAAATTTTAATAAGAATAATTTGCTGCCAGCTTATAAATGGCTTCGATATCATCTTTGTCTAAAGCTTGAATAGCACCTTCTTTAATGTTATCTCCACCTAAGCTTTCCAACATAATTGGAATATCTTCAACTTTTGCATTGATATCTTTAAAGTTAAGAGGCATCCCAATACTCTTTAAGAATTTTCTGAATGCTTCAATTCCCTGTTTAGCTGTTTCTTCAGGATTATCTTCATTCATTTCAATTCCAAATACTTTATTAGCTAATCGAGCAAAACGTGGAACATCACTCTTGTAGATATATTCCATAACAGCTGGCATAATTACAGCTAACCCAGCTCCATGGGTAACGTCATATAAGCCAGATAACTCATGTTCTAGATGATGGGAAGTCCAATCTTGTACTTTACCAACACCGACTAGATTATTATGAGCCAATGTGCTTGCCCACATAATGTTAGCTCTAGCCTGATAATCATTCGGGTTTTCAATAACTTTTGGAGCTTCTTCTAAAACTGTTCTAAGAAGTGCTTCAGATAGTTCATCTGTTAATAAAACATCTTCACTTGGAGTCATATACCGTTCTAGAATATGAGCCATCATATCGGCAATACCAGCAGCAGTTTGATATGGAGGAAGCGTTTCAGTTAATTCAGGATTCATTATTGAAAATTTTGGACGTACCTTATCAGAATGATAACCACGTTTAATCCCATCAAGACTTTGAATAACCGTACTATCTGAACCTTCAGAACCTGCAGCTGAAATCGTTAGAACTGTACCGATTGGAAGTGGATTAATTTCATAATCTTCTTTTTTAGTATAGAGGTCCCAAAAGTCACCTTCTAAGTTGGAACCAATAGCAATCGCTTTTGCTGTATCAATTACAGAACCGCCACCTACAGGTAAAATGAAGTCAATATTGTTATCTCTTACAATATCTATACCTTCATAAACCTTATCTGTTCTTGGATTTGGCTTAATTCCACCTAAAGTGAAGTATTCAATTCCTTCTTTTTTAAGGGAGTCTAAAACTCTATCCAATAAACCACTTTCTTTAGCACTTTTACCGCCATAGACGACTAAAACTTTATGGGCTCCATATTTCTTTAATAATTCCCCTGCTCTGTTTTCAGTATCTTTACCAAAAACAAATTGGGTTGGTGAGTAAAATTCAAAATTTTCCATTTTCTATCCTTTATTTAATTATTCCTGTGGTTGTGCAGGTGTATTATTAACCGACTGATTTGCCTGGTCATACAAATAGTTTATTTCATAAAATGTATTTTCAGCGTTTGTCCAGGTATTCATAGCACTGTCAATTTGAGCTTGATCACCTGAATTAATAGCATTCCTGTTTTCCTCAATTGCCTGGTTAAATAAGTTAGCGGACTCAGCTACCTTTTGGCTTAAGGTATAAGCAGAGTTATCTTCGTTCGTAATACCAATACCTAAAACAGCATCATCAAGTTCTTTAATTTTATTAAAGACTTCTTCAGCTTCCTGATTACCTGCTGGTGTTCCTAACTGAGTATTTATGTACAAATTTTCATATTGATCCATTAAACCCGGAATATCCGTTGTATAATTAACTACCGGTGTTTGTGACCAATAAGCTGATAACTCGTTAGCTGCATGAGGGTTCTCTTCTACTATTTCTTCACCAGTTGGATTTGTTGTAGTTTGATTTTTAACTTGTGATCTATTTATAAATGGAATCAATAGGAGCCATAGCCAAAGAACCGTATAGATAGCAAAAAAACCAGTTATAATCTTACGTTCCCTTGTTTTAAATAGTCCAAACTTGTGAATTAAGTAAATTCCTACAGGTGGTACTAATACACAAATTAGCAGGATAAACCACTCACTTTTATACCAAACAGTATCTTCCTTTTTATCATCACTTTTAGTGATTAATGCTTTATATTCCTCTTCAATTTCTTGAGGTGATTTTGATTGCAGTTTGGAATATTCCTGAGCTACCTTGTCTTTATATTCTTCTATATCTTTAGGAGAGCTGGATAGAATCTCAAGTATTGTTTTATTATTTCCAGCATTAAAGTTGATCTGGAGTTTACCATCCTTCTCCCCGGTTAATTCATTAATATTTGGATCGTATTTTATATATTCAAAACCCGAATTTATAAGAGCTTTAAGTGAGCTCAAAACCCAAAGATCTCGTGTTCCAATTGCCGAAAATCTCTCTCTCATTTTTAAATCCTTTTGTGCATTAGTAAAATTATACCAAGGATTATTATGGATAAGTATTATATTATTAAGGTTTTAAGAGAGGAATTTTTGAAGCTTAAATTAGTTATATGAAATGATACATTATAACTTAGAAAAGTTGCTTGTTAGAAATCCTTATTTAAATCTTTTAAAACAAAGTCATTAAGGTATAACATAGATATGAGTAAGAGAAAAAGACCAAAACGAAGAAGTAAATTTAAAATTCCTAGTAAACACAGATCTAAAAAACATGATGAAGCCTCTCCAATTTTCTATGAGGATTTAGATAACAAGAGCTTTAATCGTTTAAAAACTTTAGATTCATTTTATTTTGCAGTAATCCGCAATTTCTATAATAGTCTTGTTCCAAAAAATCAGAGAGTTTCTGATGATACAAAATTTATCAGGATAACTAGAAGCGTTAATGATCCTGAAATACTTTCAATGACAACTTGTGCTAAAGATATCCTATTTAGCTTTTTAGGAACATTTAATGACATTCCTCCTAAAATCTCTATAGGTAAATTAATAGAGTTTACTGGAGATACCATTCATAATCTGCCTGATTCTGAAGACAGGTTTTTATTAAAGTTGTTAAAAGACGGTTTAAGAGCAGAAGGTTATACTCCTTTTAAAAAGAAGGTTCTTTGTATAATTGAAGAAGTCCCGACTGAATCTTTTATAGATCGTGACGAAATTGACATTGATATGGATAATCCTGAATTTCGACTATGGGCAGGCGAATTTGCTCCCGATATAGTTGAATATTTAAAGAAATATTTAGGGGTATCGTGTTTGAAAGTTAAAATCATTAATAAGTATAATAATCCTAAAGCTTATAAACATTATTTAAAATTAAAACAAGTAATGGGAAAGATAGAGGAAATTTAGTAAATAAGCTAATATTCTAGGGTTATAGACAACTACTAAAATGATTTAACGGTTTTCCTATTTTAATTAAAAATATTTCAAAATACTCTATACAGGATATTTAAATATGAGTAAACATAAAGGTAAGAGCAGGAAGGTAGTATTACCTTATCGAGAATTTGACTCTTTAACTGATGAAGAGCTAGAAAGATTAGACCGTGCCAATCAATTTTATTTTGCTGCTATAAGGAATTTCTACAACAGTATTGTTCCTGAAGATCAACAAGTCCCTAAAGATGCTGAATTCTTAAGATTCTTTCGAGTCATGTCTGCGAGTGGCTTTTTTAATATTGATGCGATCTATAAAGATATTCTATTTTGCTTTCTAGGTTCGGTCTACGACATTGAACCGGAACACCTTATTGGTTCATTAATTGAAATTGTTGGTGATATAACTAAAAAGAAGAATCCTTATGGTCAGGACAGGTTATCGGAGTTTTATTATCATTTATTCAAATCTATGGGCTATAAGCCATTCAAAAGAAAGGTTTTATGCATTATTCAGGAAAAACCGACAAAAGATTTTTTACATAGAGATGAGATAAAAATCGACATGAAAAACCATGAATTTAGGAAGTGGGCTGGTCTTGAATCCTTATCAATGGTTGATATCTTAAAAGAGAACTTAGATGTTAATGAACTAACCGTTAAAGTTATTAATAAGGTAAATAATCCGAGAGCTTATAAGAACTATTTAAAACTTAAGCGAATCATGGAACGAATTGATGATATGGGTGTAATTGGAACGTGATACCTATTTAACTCATTGTAATCTATTTAATTGACCAGTTAGGTATGAGCGAGTTGAAATTGAAATTGAATTGAGTTATACTAAAAGACCGAGCATCTAGTTAAAAGTTTTTAAATCTTGTCGAACTAGTAGCTTATAATGGGTATTTACGTATTTGAAAAAATCAGTTGACAAAGTTCAGCTGAGGAAGTAAAATATAATCTACGGCTCAAGGAGCCGTTTGTGCGGATTTGGCGGAATTGGCAGACGCGCTAGATTTAGGATCTAGTATCAATTTGATGTGGGAGTTCAAGTCTCTTAATCCGCACCATTTTTTTGTACTTCATGAAAACGATAACAGTCTTTAAGCTCCTACGTTAGATGCATTCATTCTTAATTTCTAAACTTTAATTTTAATTATAATCCATTTAGAACCAGAAGTGAGTATATCAAAATGTTATCCGCTTTCAAAGTGTAAACGTTTGCACTCTAACCGTCAATTTCTATATCTGATATTATTAAATCCGCTTATTGATATTCTTTAATTCTTAAAACATCTTC
>CANQOZ010000100.1 GCA_947625585.1 uncultured Eubacteriaceae bacterium | reverse complement strand
TATCGTTTTTAAATCGTTCCCTGTAATCATCTCCAATCATGATGCTGTAGATTTTACGGTAGATTAAACAAATGTTGACTTTCTCTCCTTCAAGGTAATCTGTAAGCTCCCCTTCAGGTAGTTTTACTTTCGTCGTAACCTCTAACATTGCTATTTTCCTATTTTTTTACTATCGTGAAATTTATTTGGCCTATTCAAAGTCTTTTAATAGTGAATTATATTTATTATATCCGATTTTTACAAATATTACTTAATTTTCTATTAAAAGATTTAAGTGATTTGGATAACTTTTTAGAGGTTTTTCTTCGATTTTTACTTTTCTATAATAAAATTCTCTACTCTAATTCGTGGTTGTTTCCGTTGTGACCGTTTCTTCTGTCGTAGTTGTTGATTCAGAATTTTCTTGAGGTTGCGGTTGCGGTTGTGATTGATTGTCTACAGTCGGATTCTGATCTGTTTGATTATTTTGGTCCGTTTCAGTTGTTGTTGTATCTTCCTGAGTATTATTATGGACTCCACTTCCATCCGTATAGCTGTTTTCTGTTTCATCCTCGATTTCAATATCATTTTCATCTTGGATGATTTCCTCATCTTCTTCTTCCTCAACATCGATCGTATCGTTAAATGGAGCATCCCCAATGGCGGCTTGGTAAACTTCAAGAACCCCTTCAGGAGTTATCTCAACATTTCCTGCTCCACGGTAAATATAACGAAGCACAAAGGAACTTGATAATAAGATCAATAGGAATATAAATAAAAAGGATAATATAAATCCTGTCCTTCTCTTTTTGATCTCACGTCTTTGTTTAGGATCTTTTGCTCTCGATCGAGCCATTAAGCTTCCTCCCAATTATGCCAGACTTCTTGAACATCATCATTATCGTCAAACATATCTAGCATTTTTTGCATTAAAATAACATCATCATCGACTAATTGTGTATAAGTAGTAGGAATTTGAGCTATACTCGCACTCACTGGTGTAATTCCCATTTCCTCTAACCTATCAACAACATTTAAAAATTCGTTTGGATTGGTCAGAACTTCAAATCCTTCTTCTGTGGTTTGAATATCATCAGCACCAGCATCAAGCATTTCCATCATGAGCTCATCTTCATCGAGGTCACCACGTTCTATTAATATCTGTCCTGTTTTATCAAATAGGTAGCTAACGCAGCCTGTTGTTCCTAAGTTACCACCGTATTTGTCAAAAGCATGACGAACATCAGCAGCCGTCCTGTTTTTGTTGTCTGTTAGAGCTGAAACAATAACAGCAACTCCCTTTGGACCGTAACCTTCATAAGTAACTTCTTCATAAACGGCATTTCCGAGTTCACCAGCACCCTTCTTAATAGCTCTGTCAATATTATCGTTTGGCATATTCTGGGCCTTGGCTTTAGCAATTGCTTCACGAAGCTTGGCATTCATTTCGGGATCAGGTCCACCTTCACGACTGGCAACAGCGATTATTCTTGCCATCTTTGTGAAAATTTTCCCTCTTGCAGCATCGTTTTTACCTTTTTTGTTTTTAATATTTGCCCATTTACTATGACCTGACATCTTCTACTCCTTAAATTATTATTTCACCTTCACTTAATCTTGTTTCAATTAAGCTGGTTCCTAAATTTTCTATAATACAATTACCATTGGTAAAGTCTTCGATAAAATTAGTTAACCATTCTGAAAATTTGATCGGGACCTGAAACTTCAACTTAACAATATCAGAGAATTCCTCTTTTATTGGTTTTAGATTATGCTTTTTAAGTTCAAGCAACAATCCCTGATAGAATGGATATTCAATCTCAGCTTCAATTAAGCTGTTTTCTTCAATTTTAACAGGAATCGCATTCTTAATCGCTTCACTTGCTGTCTCCGAATAGGCCCGGACTAGTCCACCCTTACCTAATTTGATCCCACCAAAATAGCGGATCACTATAACTAGAACATTTTTTAAGTCGTTCTGTTCTAAAACATTTAAAATAGGGCGGCCTGCTGTACCAGATGGCTCTCCGTCATCACTCGCTTTCTGCTTTAACGGTTCTAAAGCTAAAATGTAAGCAGAGCAAACATGAGTAGCTTTATAATGTTCTTTTCTGGTATCTCGAATTATCTGTTCAATCTGTTCTTCTGTCTCAACCGGATAAGCTCTACCGATAAACCGGCTCTTATTAATTACAACTTCCGATTCAGCAAATCCCTCTATTGAAGAATAATTTTTTAAGTTGTTTTCCAATTTTTATATTATAACATTTAAGAGAATTTATAATTATTTTAATCCTTCGACTAAAAGAATAACTGAAAGTTCTATCCTAAATTACCCAAAACTTAGTTTACACGATCTAAGTAACAATTTTGACATCTAATCATGTTATAATTATAAAATTATCTAATCTAGAAAACGGAATATCTATGAGTAATAAAAGTTCAGTTAAAAAGAAGCATAAACATCCTATTATCCGCTTCTTTTTCATATGTTTTGTTTTATTAGTCCTAGCTTCAATTGCTGGACTAGTCGCACTGTTTGCTTACTTTTATCCTAAAGTGCCGACACTCAATACAGCTCTTTTCAACTATTCCGAGAATGCAGTAATTGTAGACCGTTTTGATAGACCCTATCAAAACTTACAGGGTGAAGAGAACCGCCAGATGTTAAGTTCGGAAGAAATTCCAGAACAGGTTAAAAATTCATTCATTGCTATTGAAGATAAGCGCTTCTACCAGCATAACGGAGTCGATATTAAAGGTATCGGACGTGCTGCTATGGAAGTTATCTCAAACCAAAACTTAAACGGTTCCGGTGGTTCAACGATTACGCAACAGCTGATCAAGTTAACACATTTAACCAACGAAAAAACACTCGAACGAAAATTTGATGAATGGATTTTAGCTCTACAATTAGAACAAATTTATGATAAAAACCAAATCCTGACAGCTTACTTAAATAAGGTAAACTTTCATGGAGCTGAAGGAGTCCAGGCAGCTGCTCAACAATATTTCGGTAAAAATATAACTGATTTGGATCTTGCCCAAACAGCAGTTCTGGCAGCTATTCCAAACTCGCCTTCTTACTTTGACCCTTATACCTATAACGAAACAGGTGAAATCATTAGAGATGGAGCCGGTAATATAATCTTGAATCCAAACAATATTACAAGGGCAACTAATGTTATTAATGAAATGGTAAATCAGGGTTATATTGCTCCTCAAGACGGCGAATTAGCTAAACAGGAATTAAATACAAATACAGGTTTAACGTACAATAATCCAAATAGAATCTATTCCTACTTTACGGATGCAGTTTATTCACAGCTTCTACAAGATGTTATGACGACTCTAAACATTTCTCAAGATGAAGCAGTCAAAACAATTAATACATCGGGACTTACTGTACATTCAACAGTTGACCCTAATGTTCAGTCTATACTAGAAGCTGCTAGTCAAAATGAAGCACTATTCCCACCGCAGTCAGGCGAAGCTGCCCTAGCAACAGAACAAACAGGAACAGTTTATAAACCAGAAGTTGGTATGACTGTTGTTAATAATGAAGACGGAAGTGTTGTAGGTATGGTTGGTGGAAGAGAAAATAGTGCAAGTCTCTCTTTAAACAGAGCAACAACACCATTTCAGACAGGTTCGAGTACAAAACCAATTACGGTTTATGGACCTGCACTTAATGAAAAGGTAATAACTTTATCCTCTGTTTATAATGATCAGCCAATCAATATTGATGGTTGGAGACCACATAATGCTGACGGACGGTACCGTGGAAATATGACAGTTCGAAACGGACTCGTTAATTCCATAAACACAATAGCTGTTCAGGTAGACCAGGATTTAGGTTTAAATAAGAGCATTGAATATGCCCGTAAATTAAACTTAACGATCGAAAAAGATGACGAAACCTATGGAGCTCTGGCTCTAGGAGGTTATGTTAAAGGACAAACAACAGAACAAATGGCAAGTGCCTTTTCAACTTTTGCTAGAAATGGTGAATACATTCAGCCCTATCTCTATACAAGAGTGGTTGACAATCAGGGAAATACGATTATTTCTCATAATCCAGCAAGAACAGCTGTTTTTAGTCCTGAGACTTCTTATCTTATAACGGATACTCTTAAGGAAGCTTGTACTCAGGGAACTACCCATCTCAATATTCCAGGAGTTGAAGTAGCTGGTAAAACTGGAACAACAGATGATTCGGTCATTGCATATTTTTGTGGGTATTCCCCTACATATGCCGCTGCGATCTGGTACGGATATGATGCTTCTAGTGTTAATGTAAATGGACAGACTCTTCCTCTTAATATTGGTGTTTCAGGTGGTGCAAATCCAGGACCAGCTGGAATGTTTGAAAATATCATGAATTCTATAGAAGCATCAACTACAGTTAAAAACTTTACGAAACCGCAAAGTGTTGTAACCGGCTCTAACTCGGAAATCTATATTGAAGGAACAGAGCCATCCCAAAAGAGTAGCAGTTCAACTAGTTCCGGATCAACAAAAAATAGTAGCAACAGTTCAAGCCATTCAGGAAATAGTTCAGGTAATAGTCAAAGTAGTAGTTCAAGGGGAAG
>CANQOZ010000099.1 GCA_947625585.1 uncultured Eubacteriaceae bacterium | reverse complement strand
AAATGGCAAGGGTACAAGGATTCGAACCTTGGGTCGTGGAGTCAGAGTCCACTGCCTTAACCACTTGGCCATACCCTTATCAAGAATTAATATTATAAAGACTAAATTGTTTGTTGTCAATACTTTTTGGGTATATTGACAGAAAATCGAAAAGGAATTAAAATATAGGTTCAGTTTATAACGATAAATCATTACAGGTAGTATTTATATGCTGATCAAAGGCATATTCCCCAATACTTTCTTACTGATCAAAGGTAAGATTCACCTATTCTTCTTTTATCGTACAACAGAATTCTCTATATAGAACACTAAAAGTTTAATCGTTTTCATTTAACAAAGTTTATGAGGTGCTAAATGCAAACAAAAGAAGTCGAATCAGGCTTAAGAACTAGGCAGAGTTTCTCTAAAATTGAAGAAGTTTTAGAAATGCCGGATCTTCTTGCCATTCAAAAGGATTCCTATCAGTGGTTTTTAGATAAAGGCTTAAAAGAAGTCTTTGAAGATGTGAAGGAAATCACCGACTATAGTGGTAACTTGGTCCTACAGTTCTTAGATTATGAAATTGAAGATAAAACAAAATATTCAGTCGAAGAATGTAAGGAACGTGATCAAACTTACATGATGCCGCTAAAAGTTCGTGTACGTTTAATTAATAAAGAAAAGAACGAAGTTAAAGAACAAAAGGTGTTCATGGCTGACTTACATAAAATGACCGATACGGGTACTTTTATTGTAAATGGGGCTGAACGTGTTATTGTTTCTCAATTAGTCCGTTCTCCAGGTGCTTATTTTACTCTTACTAGAGATAAGATCGGTAAGAAATTATTCTCAAGCCAAATAATTCCAAATAGGGGTGCTTGGCTAGAATATGAATCAGACTCCAACGATATTTTATATGTAAAAATAGATAGAACAAGAAAACTCCCATTAACTGCTCTACTTAGAGCTTTTGGTTTAGGAACTGACCAGGAAATAATTGATGTTTTTGGTGAAGACCATAGACTCATCGAAACCATGAAGAAAGACGAAACAACTGGTCCAAAAGATCAGAAGGATGGTCTATTAGATATTTATAAGAGATTACGTCCTGGTGAACCATTAACTGTAGATTCTGCTAAACAGTTAATCAACTCATTATTCTTTGAACCAAGAAGATATGATTTAGCAAAAGTTGGTCGTTATAAATATAACAAAAAACTAGCTTTAGCTAACAGACTCATTGGCCAGAAGAGTTATAGAGACATCATTAATCCAGAAACTGGTGAACTTCTAATTGCTGAAGGTGAAACATTTGACCGAGATACTGCTTGGAAAGTCCAAAATGCAGGAATTAACTCAGTTGATATTATTGTTACCGAAGAAGGAGAAGAAAAACCATTTAGGGTAATCGGTAATGGTTTTGTTAATCCACAGGTTGTCCTACCTCAAATCGACTGGGAAAAGTATGGAATTAAGGAACTCGTTAATAGTGAAGCTTTAAACGAATTAATTGCAGATGGTTTAGCTGATATGACTGAAGAAGAGTTAGAAAAGGTAATCAAAAAACATAAAGATGACCTTGTTCCAAAACATCTTCTAAAGAGTGACTTATTTGCAACTATTTCCTACTTCTTAGGACTTGAATATGAAGTTGGATTAACTGATGATATTGACCATTTAGGAAACAGACGTTTACGTTCTGTTGGTGAATTACTCCAGAATCAATTTAGAGTTGGTTTATCAAGAATGGAAAGAGTAGTTAGAGAAAGAATGAGTACTCAGGACACAGAAGTTTTGACACCTCAAAGCTTAATTAACACTCGTCCAATCAATGCAGCTCTTAAGGAATTCTTTGGTTCTTCACAACTTTCACAATTTATGGACCAAAACAATCCATTATCAGAATTAACACATAAACGTCGTCTATCTGCTCTTGGACCAGGTGGATTATCAAGAGAACGTGCAGGATTTGAAGTTCGTGACGTTCACCACTCTCACTATGGTCGTATGTGCCCAATAGAAACTCCTGAAGGTCCAAACATCGGGTTAATCGGAGCTCTAGCTACTTATGCAAGAATCAATGAATATGGCTTCATTGAATCTCCATATAGAAAAGTAGAAAATGGAAAAGTTACAGATCAGATTGACTACTTATCAGCTGATGAAGAAGGACAATATGCTATTGCACAAGCTAATGAAGCTTTAGATGAAGAAGGTCGCTTTGTCAACGAACATGTTACCGGTCGTGCCGGCCCAACAAGAGAATTTGTCACAATTGACAGAGATGAAGTTGACTACATGGATATATCTCCAAGACAGATCGTATCTATTGCTACAAGCTTGATTCCATTCTTAGAAAATGACGATGCTAACAGAGCTCTTATGGGTGCTAACATGCAACGTCAAGCTGTTCCACTATTAACACCGGAAGCACCACTTGTTGGTACTGGTATGGAAGCGAAAGCAGCCAGAGACTCAGGTGTTTGTGAAATCGCTGGTATGGATGGTGTTGTTGAATACGTTGATGCTAATGAAATCAGGATCAGAGGTGAAGACGGATCTCTTGAAACTCATGAACTCTTAAAGTTCAAACGTTCAAACCAGGCAACCTGCGTTAACCAGAGACCACTTGTTAAACATGGCCAAAAGGTAACTGAAGGAGAAATTATTGCTGACGGTCCTGCAACTGAACTGGGTGAATTAGCTCTTGGTAGAAACGCTTTAATTGGTTTCATGACTTGGGAAGGTTTCAACTACGAAGATGCTGTCCTAATCAATGAAAACTTATTAAAAGATGACACTTACACAAGTATACATATAGAAGAACATGAGTGTGAAGCTCGTGAAACAAAACTTGGTCCAGAAGAAATTACGAGAGATATTCCAAATGTTGGTGAAGACATGTTAAAGAATCTTGACGAACGTGGAATAATCCGTATTGGTTCTGAAGTTAAATCCGGAGATATTTTAGTTGGTAAAGTAACACCAAAAGGTGAAACCGACTTATCAGCTGAAGAAAAACTCCTCCGTGCTATTTTTGGTGAAAAGGCTCGTGAAATTAGAGATAACTCACTAAAAGTTCCACACGGTGAATCAGGTATTGTTGTTGATGTTAAAGAATTCTCACGTGAAAATAAGGATGAGGATTTAAAACCGGGCGTTAAAAACATGGTTCGTGTTTACATTGCTACAAAACGTAAGATTTCCGTTGGTGACAAGATGGCTGGACGTCATGGTAATAAAGGGGTTGTATCAAGAATTCTTCCTCAAGAAGATATGCCGTTCTTACCTGATGGTACTCCACTTGATATTTGCTTAAACCCATTAGGTGTTCCATCTCGAATGAACATCGGACAAGTTTTGGAAGTCCACCTCGGAATGGCAGTAAACGAACTGGGATGGCACATCGCAACACCTGTTTTTGACCCTGCTACTGAAGATGATATTGAAACATTGTTAAATCAAGCTGGATTACCTGAAGATGGTAAGATTCAACTCTATGATGGTCGTACTGGAGAACCATTTGATAATAAAGTAACGGTTGGTTACATGTATTATCTAAAACTCCACCACTTAGTCGATGACAAGATGCATGCACGTTCAAGCGGACCATATTCACTCGTTACTCAACAGCCACTTGGTGGTAAAGCACAATTTGGTGGTCAGAGATTTGGTGAAATGGAAGTTTGGGCTCTCGAAGCTTATGGTGCAAGTCATACTCTAGAAGAAATCGTTACGATCAAGTCGGACGACACCATGGGACGTGTAGCTGCTTATGAAGCTATCGTAAAAGGTGAAAATATTCCAAAACCTGGAATGCCTGAATCTTTCAAAGTTCTATTAAAGGAATTCCAAAGCTTAGGTTTAGACATAGAAGTTTTAGACCAGGAAAATAACGTAAGCTCAATTGCTGACTCAATTGATCATGATCCAATGGTTGAATTTGCTAATCAGATCAGCCCGGAAGATGATGTTTTACCTACTGAAGCTGAATATGCTGAAGCAGATAATATGTCAATAATTGATGCTGAAGATATAGATGATTCCAAAAGTCTTGCTTAATTATTCCTAGAATAAGGTGAAAAAATGAGTGAAGAGTTCAATTTTGATTCATTAAGAATAGGGTTAGCTTCTCCAGAAAAGATCAGAGAGTGGTCCCACGGCGAAGTTAAGAAACCTGAAACCATTAACTACAGAACACTTAAACCTGAAAAGGAAGGTTTGTTCTGTGAAAGAATTTTCGGACCAACAAAAGACTGGGAATGTAGTTGCGGAAAATATAAAAGAATTGTAAATAAAGGTGTTGTTTGCGAACACTGTGGCGTTGAAGTAACAAAATCCAGTGTTCGTAGGGAAAGAATGGGACACATTGAACTAGCTGCCCCAGTTTCCCACATCTGGTATTTCAAGGGTATTCCAAGCAGAATGGGACTACTTCTTGAAATGTCACCAAAAAATCTGGAACGTGTACTCTACTTTGCTTCCTATATCGTCTTAAATCCTGGTGAAACAAACTTAGAATACAAACAAGTTTTAACAGAAAATGAACTTGCTGAAGCTAGGGAAACCTATGGAGAAGATGCTTTTGAAGTTGGAATCGGTGCTGAAGCTATCCAGCGTTTATTAAAAGAAA
>CANQOZ010000098.1 GCA_947625585.1 uncultured Eubacteriaceae bacterium | reverse complement strand
TAATGGATATTGGAGTTGAATATTATGGACTTGAAGATAACGTTGCTAGGAAAACGAGATTTAAAGTAAAGGTTGAAAGAAAGCCAGTAGAATTTTGGACTAGGGAAGAGTTTGATGAATTTATCGAAAAAGTTGACGATCCACATTTCCATCTCTTCTATAATACGCTCTACTTTACCGGAATGAGATTAGGTGAAATTCTTGGACTTCAGTTTAAAGATATAAACCTAAAGACTGGTGCTATTACTATCAATAAGAACTTACAAGAAATAGATGGCGAATACGTTTATCAAAGTACTAAAACAACAAAAAGCAATCGTACTATTTTCTTAGCTGAAAAAGTATTAGATGAGTTAAAGGAGTATATTGAAGAAATCGGTTTTTATAAAAAGGAAGATAGGATTTTTAATCGAACACCTTATAAATACCGCAAGTATCTTAAAGTAATATGTGAGATGTATGGATTAAGACCAATTAACCCTCATGGCTTTAGGCATTCGTTTGCTACAGAAATGATAAGCAGGGGAAATCCAGTTAATTTTGTTTCTAAATGGTTGGGACACGCAAAAATCTCAACAACTTTAGATTTCTATACTCAAGATACTGAACGTGGTAATAAAATTCTTCTAGATTCAATTAATCAAATCTTAGATGATTGATCTTAATTGCGACAAATAAACAATATTTTTAATATTTTAGGAGATACAAAAAATAACCATCTATACAAATGGACTTCCGAAATATTTAACTAAAAACCTGTTGATAATACTTTAAACTTAAACTAGACGGAAGTATAGGATTTTCACAATGATCAATGTTGACCCGAATCAGGTAAGTGATTATCTGATTTGGGTTTACTTATTCCACAAATAGAATCCCCTGCTTCACTACTATACCTTATCACTTAAGTCGAATAAACTCAAATGTACTAAGGAATGGTAACGTTTACACTTAGAACGTTGATGACAATTTTAAATTATTCAAATATATCTTAATGTATCCCAAACCTTTTTATTTTAACCTCGTTTTTAAAATGTATCCCAAACCTTTTTTTTACTTCGCTTTTAAAATGTATGATCGAAATTATGAATAAAGCTATCGAAATTTGAAACTATCGTGACAAATGTAAATAAAATTAAAAAAATTATTATGCTATAATATTTTTGAATAAATATACCCATGGAGGGTTTTAGATGTTTGAAGTACAAGACAAGATTGTCTATCCAATGCACGGTGCAGGTGTTGTTGAAGGTATTGAAAGCTTAGACCTCTTTGATGAAGGTGAACAGGAATACTATAAGCTAAACATTGTATCTGAAAACATGGAGATTTTAATACCAACAGATCGAGCTGAGGAGTTTGGAATCCGTCCTATTGTAACTCCTGAAGTAATTGATGAAATGCTTGAAGCACTACATGGTGAAATTGGTGAAATGAACCCAAATTGGAGCAAACGGTATCAAGCTAATTTAGAGATATTAAAAACAGGTGATATTTTTAAAGTAGCTGATGTTGTTAAAAACCTAACCTTGCTGAACAGGCAAAAGGGACTGTCAACTGGTGAAAAGAAGATGATGACTTCAGCACGTGGCTACCTTGTATCTGAAATGGTGCTTGTGCTAGATATCACACCAGAAGAAGCTACCGACATGATTAATAAGTCTATTGGAGAGAAAGCAAAAAAGAAGAAGAAAAAGAAGTAGTCAAAGCCTCTGAGAGATTTAAATCTTAAAGAGGTTTTTTTATTAGTTTTAAAATAAGTCAACTATACTTTTGTTATTAGAAGCTTTCGTAATATGTTTTTAAATAGAAAGGAGATTGAAATGGAAAAGATATTGAGGATAGTTGTTACTCTAATCGGTGCTGCTCTTGGCTATCCGGTTGCTAATCTTATTATGAGCAATCGTTATTTTCTGCAGTACATTCCAAATTACGAACCGATCGTTGTATATATCGGTATTATAATTTGTTTCGGACTCATATTTTTTATACTTTATCCATTTATACTTAACCTGCTAAGAACAGTAACACGTCGTCTTGATATCATTCTACGCAATGAGAATAAAGTGAACTTATTCGGTCAGTTATTTGGACTAATCATCGGATTAATACTCGCTTTCCTCTTCTCGGCTGCGTTTAACTATTTTCCAGTACCAGGTGTCCAGTGGATTATTACAAGCATAATCTATGTTGTTCTTGGTTATATCGGTTGGTCATTGCCAAGGTATCATCATGTCGATATCGCCAAACAGGTGAACTGGTTAAGACGGTTGCCTGAAGCAAACAGTACACCACGGGTTACAAGAAAAAAGGATAATACACTGGATAATGCGAAGGTTCTCGATACAAGTGTTATTATTGATGGACGTATTTACGATATCATCAAAACTCAATTTGTTGAAGGACCGTTTCTTATTCCTGTTTTTGTCTTAAATGAGCTACAACTTATCTCAGACTCTTCAAATGATCTCAAAAGATCGAAGGGCAGAAGAGGACTTGATATTGTTTCTCAATTACAAGATAGTTTTGAAGACAAAATTATTATTTCTGAAATTGATTATCCTGAAATTAGAGAAGTTGATTCAAAGCTTGTTAAGATGGCAAAAACGGAAGGATATAAAATCATAACGAATGACTACAATTTAAATAAAGTAGCCAGTGTTCAGGGTGTTGAAATTTTAAATATCAACGACTTAGCTAATGCCGTTAAGATCTCAGTCCTTCCAGGTGAAGTCCTAAATGTATCTCTTATTAAAGAAGGAAAGGAACCTGGACAAGCTGTCGCTTATTTAAAAGACGGTACTATGATTGTTGTGGATAATGGTAGAGACTTAATAGGTAAAGACATGGATGTTGAAGTAACTTCAGCATTACAGACTTCTGCTGGTAGAATGATTTTTGCAAAAATTAAGAGGAGTTAATCAGATTGCTGCCTTTAGAATTCAAACAACAAATGCAAGAGATTTTAGGTGAAGACGAATACCAAAAATTTCTTAAAAGTTATGAATTATCCCCTAATAAAGGAATAAGAGCAAACCGGTTAAAAATAGATCGGGATCAACTCAAAGAGCTTTTACCTGAAATATTTGAAGCTCAGGATATTCCATGGACTCCTGATGGGATATACATTAATCCGGAAGAACGTCCTGGTAAACAGCCAGGATATTATACCGGTTTATATTATCCACAAGAACCATCTGCTATGACACCAGCTCAAGCTTTAGATGTAGAAGAAGGCGATTTAATTCTTGATCTGTGTGCAGCTCCAGGTGGTAAATCTACCCAGATAGCTAGTAAGCTTGGTGACAATGGAAGTTTGATTTTTAATGAAATTGTTAAAAACAGAGTGGGTATCCTAGCTGAAAATGTTGAACGTATGGGGATTAAAAATGCTGTTATTCTAAATGAGCACCCAGAACGTTTAATCAAAAATTTTAAAGAACGTTTTGACAAAATATTAGTTGATGCTCCTTGTAGTGGTGAAGGAATGTTTCGAAAGGACAGTGCAGTCATTGATGAATATTCTCCTGATAGACCAGAGTCCTGTTCAGTAAAGCAATCAAAAATTTTAGAAACTGTTGATAAACTCTTAAAACCAGGAGGCGAAATCGTCTATTCAACCTGTACATTTTCACCATTAGAGAATGAACTTGTTATTCAGGACTTCCTAGACAAGTATGATTATGAACTCCTAGATACTGGACTTGAAGGAATTAACGACGTTAAAGTTAATATTCCTAATGTTAGAAGTGAAATTTTAGAAAAGACTACCAGGATCTGGCCACAAGTAAACGAAGGAGAAGGACACTTCGTAGCTAAACTTAAAAAGGGTGGAATGCCAGGTAGAATTAAAAAAAATAAGAATCGGAATACTAACTTAAAACGAGCCGGTAAAAAGGATTTAACTGATTACAACAATTTTAGAAGTAAATATATTCCAGAAGTAGATTATAGGAATCTCTATATTTACCAAGATAAGTTGATCAACTTACCAGAAGCTATTGGTCCAGAAGACTTAGCTGGTCTAAAGGTGCACTCTGCTGGTTTAGAGTTAGGAGAGTTCAAAAAGAACCGTTTTGAACCGTCTCATTCACTCGCTATGAGTCTAAAAAAAGATGAGTTTACAAATACCTATGAACTATCTGAAGATGAGCTCTGGAGCTATTTAAAGGGTGAAGAATTAAAACCTGAAACCGTATTAGATAGAGGTTGGGTGCTTCTTTGTTATGATGGTTATCCGGTTGGATTCGGTAAGTATAGTGGAACAATTAAGAATAAGTATCCTAAAGGACTAAGAATATATAAAAAGTAAAAAGAGGCAGGTGATGATCCTGCCTTTAATTTTAATCAACTCGTTCGTCTCCCCAGAAGAATGCTGCTATTGTTCCTGGACCGGTGTGGGAACCAATAACAGTTCCAATATTATTTATTTCAACATCTCCATCAATATTTGGAAAATTATCTTTAATCATTCCAGCTAATTGCTCTGCATCTTCTAAGCTATCAGACTGGCACAAATAGACTTTACCGTCATAATCTGTACCATTCCTAGCATGTTTCTTCATTTCTTCTAGAATTTTCTTCATAGCGGCTTTTTTACCACGTAATTTCTTTCTTGGAATCAATTCGCCCTTATCA
>CANQOZ010000097.1 GCA_947625585.1 uncultured Eubacteriaceae bacterium | reverse complement strand
GTTGCTATCAAGTTAACGGTAGTCTGAGCAAATGCTGATCCTGTTATTGTTAACAAAACGATAAGGACAGTGAAAAATAGTCTCGATAATTTCTTCAAGACAAATACCTCCAATAATGTTTTCTTTTATATAATTTGATTATAACTAATCATAAACAATAGTTAAATAAAACTACAGAGCTGAAATTTTTTGTTTTATTAATATAGTCTAACCGTTGTCATTTTATCTAATAGAAATAAAAAAAGCAGTTTAAGCCATAAACGGTTTTTTATTGGTGCAAATAAACCGTTTAACTAAACTGCCTTATTGGGAATCTTCTTCTTTTCTTAATGAATTTATTTAACACAAAACTTAATTTTTTAAGTTAAGATTTTTTCTAAGGAATTATTTTATATTTGAGTATACTTTTTGTGTTTTTTCTAATAAACTTAAGAAAATTTAAGAAGGATTCATTAAAAATAATCTTAAATTTTATTGAACTTTTTGAAACCGAATGATTTCGTCGTCTCCAGCAATTACATCCTTTCCTTCTAATAATTCATAATCGATTCCATTTGGATCCGTTAATATAACCATAGTTGTTAACGGATGTCCTGCCTTCTTTATTTCGTCAGCACTAAAAGTTATTAGTTGATCTCCAGTTTTAACTCGGTCTCCCACTTTAACGTGTGGAGTAAAACCTTTACCTTCCATGTTAACTGTATCAATACCAATATGGAGTAATAATTCCGCTCCGTTATCAAGTTTCAAACCAACCGCATGATTTGAACCATCCATTAATACAGTTACCTCTCCATCCGCAGGAGCTAAAAGAACTTCGTCAGTTGGTTCTATTGCAAGTCCATCACCTAAAGCTTTTGATGAGAATACTGGATCTGCAACTTTTGCTAATTCTAAAGTTTTTCCTGAAAGTGGAGCAATTAATTTAGCAATTGGATGTTCTTTTGGATTTTCGTACATTTCTAAAGCTTGTTCGCCTACTTCATTTGGATTAGCAACTCCACCATCAGTACCTTCCATCTTGGCATTAAAACCAAATAAGTAAGTTAAAACTAAAGCAACTCCAAATGAAACAACGTTAACTAGAATATACAGTGGTAATTGTTCATTTAAATATAGTAAGGTTCCCGGTATACCAGTAATAGCCATACCTGTAGCTCTTAAGTGGAAAATAGAAGCTAAAAAACCACCTACACCACCACCTATCATAGCCATAACGTATGGTTTAATATAAACTAAGTTAACTCCAAAAACAGCTGGTTCAGTGATTCCAAGTAAAGCTGATAAACTAGCCGGATAAGCAATTTGTTTAGTTTTATTGCTCCTTGCTTTTAGAGCAACAGCTAATACAGCTCCAGCTTGAGCAACGTTACCGCAGGTTCCGATTGGATTTAGATAGTTCCATCCATCATTAGCTAACATACTGATTTCTAGGAAATTTAAGATGTGATGTATACCAAATATTCCCAGAAGCTGTCCGAATGAGCCGTATAGCAAACCTCCAATTCCAAAAGGTAAGAATAGTAAAGAACGAACAACAACTAAAATAACATTTTCTAATCCATGTAAAATTGGTCCTAAGATAAATAATGCTACAACTAAGCCAAGTAATAATGTTAAAAATGGTGTGATAATTAAATCTAAAGCATCTGGAACCCAGGTTCTTAACCATCGTTCAAAATAAGCTCCACAAATTCCAGTTATAAACGCAGGCAATACAGAACCTTGGTAACCTGAAACCTGAATAAAATTAAAGAACATTAATGGTTGTGCATCACCTGAACCAACATCATAAGCGCTTGGTAAACTTGGTGAAACCAACATTAAACCTAGAACAATACCTATTACAGGATTCCCACCAAAGTTTTTAAACGTTGACCAACAAACAAGTGCGGGTAAGAAAGCAAATGCTGTATCAGTTAAGATTGTTGTAAATGTAAGAAACGCTTCTGGAACATCAGCTGGTGTTAAACCAAAAACACCAAGAACTGCTTCTTGGGTTAACAGACCTCGAACTCCCATAAATAAACCTGTTGCAACTAAAACAGGAATAATTGGAACAAACACATCAGAAAACATTCTAATTGCTCTTTGGAAAGCATTTCCATATACCTGTTTTTCTTCACCTGATGAAGAACTACTTTCTCCAGTTATCTTAACAGTTTCATCATAAACTCTGTTAACTAAACCAGTTCCAAGAATAATTTGATATTGTCCTGAATTGAAAAAAGATCCTTTTGTTTTGTCTAGGTCGTCAATAGCATCATTATTAATCTTATCTTTATCATTTACAACGATTCTAAGACGAGTAGCACAGTGGGCAACTGAAGAAATATTTCCCTTCCCACCTACGAGATCTACAATTTGTTCAGCTAATTCTTTATCTGTCATGATTTCTCCTATAAACAATATAAGTGCAAAATAGATAAAACAAATATTTTAAAAACCTTTACTTTAATTTTTAGTTAAAAGTAAGTAAGCGTTTACGATAGTCATAAAAAAATAGAATTATTTGTTTCACTTCAAAAATTTATTTTTTTATATGAATATCCCCATTTTCCAAAAAATTGAATTATCTATTGAATTAGCTATAATTTAACAATATTTTTATTTATTCCTTAATAGAATAAATTCGTTAAAATATGGAAAAAACAAAGATTTAAGAAAATAAATGCTTTAAGTGCTATACTAAATTTATGAAAGAATTTAAGGAGAAAATAAACTCCTTTCCAATTAAAAATTCATCTGATTTAAGCTTTTATAGTGCTGGAATAGAACACTGCACTCCCGGATATAGCTATGGACCTAGAGTTCGTCCATATCATGTTATTCATTTTGTTTTAGATGGAAAGGGAACGGTTAAAGTTTCATCAAATAAGGAAGTTCCTTTAAAAAAGGGAGATATTTTTATTATTCCTTCAGATCACCCTTCTTTTTATAAAGCAGACATTTTCGAACCATGGTCCTATGCATGGATTAATTTTCTTGGAGTTTATTCTAATAAATACATAAATCAATTATTAAATAATTTAGAGGAACCTTTTATCATTCGTAATATTGAAGTAGATAAATATGAAAATTTAATCCGTGAGATTTTACAACGACAGGAAAATAATTTGAGTTCCTATTTTTTTGCTACAGGAATACTATATCAGATTATTTCCTTAATTTATGAAGATACAAATATCAGTCAAGATTCTTTAAGCGAACTAACATTAGCTGATGAAATAAGATTTTATATTGATATGAATTATTTTACTCCTTTAAAACTCTATGATATTGCTCAAGTTTTTAATATTCATCCAAATTATATGACAGCAATTTTTAAAAAGAGATTTAATATAACTCCAAAGAAATATCTAGACAAACTTCGTTATCATAAAGCTAAAGCTTTACTGACAGAAACAAAACTCTCCATTACAGAAGTGGCTCAAGCAGTTGGGCTTGAAGACAGTTTATCGTTTTCGAAAATTTTTAAACAAAAATTCAATATTTCTCCAAGTGAATACAGAAAATCTCATTAAAGGTTTACTTTAAAACAATAATTTTATAAAATAGGTATACCCCCTATAGGTATATTATGAAGCATACAAATAGAAATCCAGAAGAAAAAAAGAGATTAATCAATAGGTTAAAAAGAATAGAAGGACAAGTTCGGGGAATAATTAAAATGGTAGAGAATGATGAATATTGTCCTAATATTCTAAACCAGACCTCATCTGTTAATGCAGCGATTAATTCATTTAATAAAGATTTAGTCGGAAAACATATAAAAGAATGTGTTTTAAATGACATTAAAAACGGTAATGAAGAAGTTCTAGATGAACTTGTTTTAACCTTACAGAGGCTAATGAAATGAACAATAAATTTAACATAGAAGGCATGACCTGTACTGCCTGCGCTGCAGCGGTAGAAAGGGCTGCTTCTGGCTTAGACGGAGTTGATTCAGCAGTTGTTAACTTTGCAACTGAAAAATTATCCGTAAATTATAATCCAGAAGCTGTTCAAATACAGGATATAGAAGATGCCATTAAAAAAATAGGATATAAAGCTATTCCAGTTGATGCTGGAGAGTCTACCCAAACTCGAAATAATGATGTTCAAGAACAAGTTAAGTTAATGCGAGATCGAATGGTATATTCTCTCATATTTACTATTCCTTTATTCTACTTATCAATGGGTCCAATGGTTGGATTACCAATTCCTTCTTTTTTAGCTGGAGAGGAAAATTTAACTGTTAATGCATTAACCCAATTATTATTGTGTCTACCTGTTCTATATATTGGAGCTCATTTCTATATTGATGGTTTCAAAGCTTTATGGTATAGAGTCCCAAACATGGATTCACTTGTTGCTGTAGGAACATCAGCTTCATTTATTTACTCTATTTATGTCTTCTACCAAATGCTTTATGCAGCTTCTCATGGAGACATGATGATGTTTCATCATTTTGCTCATGATATTTACTTTGAAAGTACCGTTGTTATCTTAACGCTTATTAGCGTTGGAAAATACATGGAAACAAGAGCTAAAGGTAAAACATCACAGGCTATTGAAAAATTAATTGAACTTACTCCAGATGAAGCTACAATCTTAGTGGATAATGTTCCAAGAACCGTTCCAGTAGAAGATGTTACTATCGGAGATATGGTTTTAATTAAACCTGGAGATAGAATTCCTGTAGATGGAGTAGTTAAAGAAGGAAATACTTTTATTGACGAATCCTTACTAACAGGTGAAAGTATTCCTGTCGA
>CANQOZ010000096.1 GCA_947625585.1 uncultured Eubacteriaceae bacterium | reverse complement strand
TTTCAAGCATTGTTGGTAGTTCAGCATGCTGAGCATTAATTCCAATAATAGCTAAAGTGTTTGGAAAGAACCACCATCCTTTAGTGTAACAATAGAGTCCAATAAAACAACAAAAGAAACTAAAGGCAACAGGAGCCGAGAAGCTCTTAACTCTTAAAGAAATATAAAGTTGAACACTACCTGATGCCATAACACAAATTGGACCGGCAAACAAATACCAGAAGATGTTCATTGGTATTGATCCAGCAAAATGGAGTAAAAAGGTTCCAACAAACCAGTAGGAGATAACCATAACAACTTGTGTAAGGAATGCTAAAATAAATAAAGTTAAGAGGTTTGAAAACCAGATAGAACTTGATGATACAGGTAGTGTTTTAACAAAATTCCAATTAGTTCCAGAATGTTCCAATCTCCAAAGATAAGCTGAGATGATACTAACTGCTATCGGAAAGAAGAAGTATCCATAAAATAGAGCTATCTGTGTCCAAAGGTTAATCCAAGGAGTTCCATGAAGTGCTGCTGAGTTAATGACGTAGTTGCCAGCTCCAATTAAAACACTAATAACAGGTAGTCCAATAATAACTAGCCAGATGGCAGAATGCTTAAGCTTTTTTAGCTCATTTAAGAACACATTGTTAAAGCGAATGCTTTTGATCACCTCAGACCTCCCTTCCTGATTTATACCAAGCTAGAAAAAAGTTGATTATTATAAATAAAACCGTAACAGATAGGATCTGAATATAATTTGGTTCAATATTCACAACGCTGTAAATATAACGGCCAGCTTCATTGACTCCTGCTAATTCATTTCTACATAAACTACTCAAGATGTAATATCCCCAGGGAATGAAATTAACTATTTCAGTCGGCATTAATGGAGAGATAATTCCAAGAAATCCACCAATTAAACTAACGGTTAGAACAATCAGTTGGTTTTTAAAATAAACAGAGAATCCCTCAGCTATCGTTAAGCTAATTATATTTGCGCCTGAAACTGCTAGAAAATTCTTTAGTAAATCATTAACAGGGATCGGATAACCCATTTTGAGTTTTACTCCTACAATAACTACAGCAAAAGTAAGTACGGTTGAAAGTTCCATTAAAAAGTAGACAATTATAAATTTCGAATACCATAATTGATAAAAACTGGAGTTGTTGGTCAGTAGAAGCTTCCAATTGTTTCCTTTATGTTCCTGATCGACCAGTTTAGAGATTAGAACTCCTGCACATATAGGCATTAAGAGTCCTAAGAGCATTAATGCTTTGAGCAAATTGTCATAATAATAAGAAGCGGTATTTTGGTAAACAAAGTTTGAATAACTTCCAGAATCTTTTAAATCATAAATTATGTAAGCAAGAATAGGAACAGTAAGGAGTACCCAGGTAAGATAAAAGTAACGATGTTTTAACTTAAATAGTTCAAAGTTGATGCTTTTTACAATTGTCATTACTTACCTCCAGTTAAATCTAGGAATAAATCTTCTAGGCTCTTCTTTTGTTCAACTACCGAATAAATTTTAAGTCCATTTAACACCAGTGTTTTAACTACAGCTGCTCTTCTTAGATCATCTAAGTTGTCTAAAATAATACTGTCTTTTACTATCTTAGGATCGAGTTCTTGTAATAATTGAACTCCAATACCATTATTGTTGGTACGAATTATCGTTTGATTTTTACGAATTTTGTCTAATTCATCAGCTGTTCCTTCAAATACCATATTTCCTTTATTTATAATTCCAATATCATCTGCTATTTTTTCAATTTCACTCAAAAGATGACTAGAGACCATTACGGTAATTCCTCTCTCATGAGCTAAATCTATAATGAGTTCCCTAATCTGTCTGGTACCTGCTGGATCTAAACCGTTTGTAGGTTCATCTAGAATTAGAACTTCAGGATTTCGAACAAGTGCCATTGCAATAGCTAATCTTTGTTTCATACCTAACGAATAATCATTAACCTTCTTATCTTTTGCATCTTCTAGTGAGACGAGTTTTAACATTTCAAGACCTGAACCTTCAGGAAGTTCTAACATTCTTTCAATAAGTTCAATATTCTCTTGACCAGTTAAATGTCCGTAGTAGCTTGGATTTTCAATAATATTACCTACTTTAGTGAGTATTTTATTTTTAAATTCTTTGTTCATAGGCATTCCCAGTATTTCAATAGATCCATTTGTAGGTTTAGTTAATCCTAAAAGCATTTTCATGGTAGTGGTTTTACCTGCTCCGTTTGGACCTAAGAAGCCGTAGACTCTACCTTTTTTTATATTTAGAACAACATCATTGACTTTATTTAGTCCATCATACTGTTTGGTTAGTCCATTAGTTTTAATTACTGTTTTAGACATAGTTCCTTTCCTTTCAAATTTTTAATCATTGTAATAACTACGCCTTGAACTACTTTGTAACGTTCCTTGAAATTACCTTGAGATTAATTAAAGAGGGGATATTATGCTTTAAATTTCCGTATAATAAAGATAGGTATTGAGATGGAAACTGAAAAAATACTTTTAATAGATGATGAAAAAGATTTAAGGGAACTCGTAAGACAAAATTTAAAAGTTCATGGTTTTCCCAATGTTTTAGCAGTTAAAGATGCTGAATCTGCGATGGAAGTTATAGATAACTTTAAACCCGATTTAATACTATTGGATATTATGCTTCCAGGTCTCAGTGGTTTTGAATTTCTAGAATATTTACGAGAGCAATCAAATATTCCTGTCATTATGTTAACAGCTAAAGGAGAGGGGGAAGACCGTGTTATGGGTTTTAAACTTGGAGCAGATGATTACATTGTAAAACCATTCTTAGTTGAAGAACTAGTACTTAGAATAAAAGCGGTACTTAAACGAAGTTATCCCCAACAGCATAATCTAATAAATTTTTCCAATTGTAAGGTTGATTTAGATAGAGCAGAAGTATTAAGTAGCAAAGGAGTCAAATTCTCTTTGACAGCTAAAGAATGCGCTATTCTTAGAAAACTTTTTGAAAATGCTGGTAGAATCGTTTCAATAAATAGTCTCTGTCAAAGTGCAGTCGGTGATATCTTTGTTGGATATGAAAATACATTAATGAGTCACATCAGACATATCAGGGAGAAGATTGAAGTAGATCCTAGTAAACCTGTTAATTTAATTACTGTAAGAGGATTAGGATACCGTCTCGATCTTAAAGACTAAATGAATGCTTTTTTTAGAAACAACTTTATTAAGGGAGTAGGACTTTTCCTGCTGTTTGGAATTTTTAATATTTTAATTATTGTAGGACTTATTTTTATATTCGGGACCTTCAATCAAAATATAGATTATTACAATAGAATTAATTTTAAAGATATTACTGAGTCATTAAATGGTGATGAAGCTTTAAAACAGGAAGTTCGTAGTAAGTTAGAAGAACAGAACAGCTTCTATATGATCATAGATCCTGATGGGAATATTGAAAATTCAGAATTTTTGCCAGCTGAGCTTAACCATTCCTATACAAGAGCAGATATTGCTTCTTTTAGTCGATGGTATCTTGATGATTATCCTGTAAATACTCGAATTCTAGATAATGGATCTATCTTGGTAGTCGGTTTTCCGAAGAACAGTTTAGTAAAACACTCCTTTACTTATACAATACAATCGTTTTTTCAAACAGTGTTTTTGTTCCCAATTGTCTTAATCCTAAATTTTGTTTTATTTATTCTTCTATTCTGGCGACAGCAGAAGAAAGCTCAGTTTGAAGTAGAACCGATAATTAATGGAATAGATGATTTAGCTGCAGGAAAGGAAGTAGAGTTAAAGGAAAGTGGACCGCTTAAGAATGTTAAAAGTGAATTAAATAAAGCATCGAATCTTTTATT
Source organism: uncultured Eubacteriaceae bacterium (assembly GCA_947625585.1). Classification (GTDB taxonomy): domain Bacteria; phylum Bacillota; class Clostridia; order Eubacteriales; family Eubacteriaceae; genus CANRHG01. The sequence goes on along the minus strand of CANQOZ010000096.1, from coordinate 923 downwards.
AGAACGAGAGAAGGGGAGAGCTGACTGGATCTCTGGAGTTTCACATGATCTTAGAACTCCACTCTCTGCAATCTTAACAGCCAGTGAATTAATTGAAAATTCAAATGAGAATAAGGTTTATGTTGAACAGATTCAAAGAAACGTTACTAAATTAGGAAAGCTGGCTCAAAATTTAAACTTAAGTAATAAGCTCCAACATGGTTTAGCACCAGTTAAAAAGGAGGAATTAAATATTGCTGAGTTACTTAGAAATAATATAATTAATTTCATAGATGAAAACAGTATTGATCCGGAACTAATTGAACTTAAAGCAGTCGATTCCATTTTAAAAATTGATCCATTTCTGTTTGAACGATTGATCCAGAATCTACTTGATAATTGGTTTAGTCATAATCAGGAGGGAACAAAATTAAAAATTATCTGCCACGAAAATATAAACGTTTACACTCTTAACGTCGAAAATAAAATAAATAGAGAGAACTTAAATAACACTGAAAAACATTACGGAATTGGATTGGAATTGATCAATCAAATTTGCATACTTCAGGATTGGGGAGTGAAGATCACTGAGGATGAAAAGTTTCAAGTTATGATTTCAATTCCAGCAGAAGATTGATTGTTAAGATTAGAGTTGTTTTAAATTCTAAAAATGTTGTAATTAAAAATAGGATAAATCGCTTATAGGATTAATTATTTTCAATTCTCCGAGTATAAAGATTTAAGCTACTTTCCATAACATTAATTCCAATTAGAAGATCGTAATCATATTTATCCGGTGTTTTAGCAATAAATAAAATATCATAACCAGTTGGTAGATCCTTTATATCATCTACCTCTGAATCAAGTAGCTTTAACTCAACATTTTTAGGATCTTCGTCGTCCGTTAAGTAAGTTTTATAAATTTCTTCAACTGAAACATCTTC
>CANQOZ010000095.1 GCA_947625585.1 uncultured Eubacteriaceae bacterium | reverse complement strand
ATAAATGAGGAACTTGCAGGGCCAAATGAGAGATAATTCTTTCTGTCCCAATAAAGGGTATTATGCTTTGATTCATAACCAGGCCTAGCAAAATTTGAAATTTCATATTGTTCAATTCCATTTAATTTTAAAATATCCCTAATTCTGTAATATTGATAACGCTCTAATTGATCATTATTCATTTTTAACATATTATGTTTAAGTTGATAAGCTAGCTTTGTTTTATCTTCAACAGTTAAAGAATAAATAGAAAAATGCTTAACAGACTTAAACTTTAATAAAGTTAGAATATCTTGCTCCGTTGAAAAGAGTTCTTGACTAGGATAATTAAACATAAGATCTACGGATATATTATTAAATCCAAGTGATTCTAAATTAGTTAAAATTTCAAGGGAATCTTGTGCGGTATGAACTCTTCCCATGACGTTAAGAGTGTAATCGTTTAAACTTTGAACGCCCAGGCTAATACGATTGAAGCCAAGATCTTTTAACGTTTTTAGAAATTCATAATCGACTGTTCCTGGATTAATCTCAATTGTTGACTCTGGAATGTTTTTAAAGTTAAATTTAAACGTAGTTTCAAGTGCCTTAATAATTTCAGTAATATCCTTACTTTCTAAAACACTCGGAGTTCCACCACCAATATAAATAGAAATTAAATCATTAATTTTCTCGTTACTTGCCCTGATCTCATTAACTAAACATGTAGTATAATTATTTTTTATAAATTTAGATGGATTTGCCACCGAGTAAAAGGAACAGTAATTACATTTAGAAATACAGAATGGAATATGGATATAAATTCCTTTAATATCTTGGTTCATAAAGTAGAATTATAATAAAGAGATATAAAATGAGTAAAGAGACTAAAACTGATTTTTCTAGTCCCCACTTTTTACGATTCGTAGATGAAACTCAACTTGATAAAAGAGTGATCAATCTAGACAGTGCTTTAAATATGCGTGATATTGGTGGGTATACAAACAAAGACGGAAAATCTTTAAAATGGAATAAAATCTATAGAGGAGAAGAACTTCGTCATTTAAGTAATGATGACTTCGAAGAATTTGAAAAGCTTGGAATTGATTATGTTATTGATTTTAGATCAGGCAGAGTCTTTCATTATTTTCCTGACAGATTACCAAAAGGTTCAAAGACCATAAATCTTGATGTTATGGATAATCTAGATTTAAGAAATGCTGAAATCTATGGAGAACCTACCCATGCAAAAATAGATAATTATATGAAGACCTTTTATAGAGAAGTAATTAAGAATAAAGCTCCTCAATACGCAGTCGCACTAAAGATTCTAGCTGATAATCCTGATGCTGTTATCTACACTCACTGTACCAATGGTAAAGATCGGACCGGAACCTTCATTGCTCTGATTATGTTGATTGCAGGAATTGATATAGAAAAGATTATTTCTGAATATACATTGACAAATAATACAATTGATAAAGCTTATGAGGTTTTATTAGGGAATCGGGAACCGGATGATATTGAACGAGACTTCTATGGCGTTAATCCAGACTGGCTTCAAGTACAACTAGATTATATCCAGAATAATTACGGTTCTGTTGATAATTATCTTCTTAGCAATACAAATCTAACAAAAGATGATCTGGAAAGAATTAGAGAAAATATTTTAGAATAAATGATTTCATTTTTTAGTTTATACAATATAGACAGACCACTTGGATTAATAATGGTTATTATTAACCTGCTTTTATCTATTGTAGTTGTCTTCTTACAAAGAAAACAACCAAGTTCTGTTTATGCCTGGTTACTATTTATATGGATATTTCCAATTTTAGGATTTATTTTTTATGTCCTATTTTCCCAACAGTTCTCATCTAACAGAGTATATAAATATCGAAAGGTAGACTCTTCTAATTATAATGATGAACTTGAGACCCAAAAGAGAGAGATAAGTATCTCCCCTATTCAAGCTTATTATGATTTCGGGGAATTCAAAGATAATATTGAATATCACATTAATGTTTCTGATGCTCTTTTTACTAATAATAATAAAGTTGAAGTTATAACAGATGGTCATGAATTATTTGAGCAAATGTTAGTCGATTTTGAAAATGCTAAAGAGAGTATTAATGTTGAGTTCTACATTATCAATAATGACAACCTTGGAAACTTATTCATGGATACTTTAGAGAAAAAAGCTAAAGAAGGGGTTGAAGTTAGGGTAATGTATGATGAAATTGGATCAAGTTCTATTGGAAATAAAAATATTAAACGATTAGAAGAAGCTGGTGCTAAAATTGGACCTTTTATGCCGAGTAAGCTTAACAAAATCAGTAAATACTTTAATACAAGAATAAACTATCGTAATCACCGAAAGAATGTCGTTATTGATGGAAAAATTGGTTATATCGGTGGATTTAATGTTGGTGACGAATACCTCGGATTAGTTAAAAAATTCGGATATTGGAGAGATACTCATCTTAGAATCCAAGGGGATGCTGTGAGTGAAATGCAGTGGCGTTTCTTGTCTGACTGGACTACCACAGGTAAAGAAGTTATGGAACTAGAAAACGTTGCTCAAAATAAAAAATTCTTCCCTGAAGATAAAAAAGATTATGGAACAACTGGAGTACAAATAGTAGCTAATGGACCGGATAACAAAAATCAAGTAATAAAGCAAGGTTATATTAAGATGATAAATGATGCTAAGCATCGTATTCGAATCTCCTCGCCTTATTTTGTTTTGGATAATTCTATTGAAGAGGCTCTTATGATTGCTCTTAATTCGGGAGTTGAAGTTGAAATACTTATTCCAAACAAACCTGACCATCCGTTTATCTATCCAACTACACTTTCATATGCAGGAGAACTAATAGAATATGGCGCTAAAGTTTATAAATATGAACCTGGTTTTACTCACAGTAAAGTTATGACTATTGATGATAGTTTGAGTGTTGTAGGTTCGTGTAATTTTGACATTCGTTCCTTCTCTTTAAATTTTGAATGTTCAGCTTTTATTTACGATAGAAATATTACAAGAATTTTAAACCAAAAATTTGAACAAGATAAAAATGTAAGTGATTACTATACTCTAGAAAAATATCATAATAGAGGAAGAGGTTTAAAGATTAAGGAATCGCTTAGCAGATTATTATCCCCACTTTTATAGATAATGATTAAAGCCGGAGAAATGATTAAAATTTCCCCGGCTTTATTTTATACAAATTGAATTCCATATCGTTCTGAATATTTTATGAGATATATTCCAACAAATAAAACTAATATTTCTGATACGCCATAGGCAATCCATATAGTATCAATTCCAAATAAATTTGGAATAATAAGAATACACAATGAATTGAATAAAAATGATCGACAAATATTAAAAATATTGGAATAATTTGTTCTTTTAGTTGAATAAAGATAAGCTGAAAATAGAGCATTTACACCCGCAATTATGAATCCCCAGCTAAATAAAGGTAAAACTTTAACAGTATAGTTAGTTGTTTGAATATCTGTTCCATAAAGTAAACAAACCTCTCTTGTAAAGAAAACAACTATAAAATAAAGTAAAGTACTTCCTAAAATGACTGAAATTATTCCTAATGTAAAATATATTTTAAGTTCCCTTTTATTCCCTTCACCATATGCTTGTCCTAATAATGGTTGTACTCCTTCTGAGCAACCGTACATAACAGATAAAATAAACGAAGCTACGTAACAAATAATTGCATAGGCATTAATACCTATTGTCCCAATTGTCGAACCTAATTCTTTATTCATCCAAAAAATAGTAACTGGTGAAGCAAATTGTGCTAACATTTCTGGAAATCCTCGTTTACAAATCTTTTGAATCATTTTCTTATTAATGTTTTCAAAAGTAATTCTTAAAATTCCTTTTTTACCATAGTAATGAGTTAATACAAGTAAGAATCGAACGAGGTTTGCAATACCTGTTGCAATGGCAGCTCCTTTAACTGCGAGCGGAATTGGAAATATTAAAAGATAATCCAGGACAATATTTACTAAAGTTGAAATAATGGTTGTTGTTAGCACAAGGTTGGGATCATTATCATTCCTACAAAAATGTTCAAGACAAGTACCAACAGAACTTGGAACTATAAATAAACTATACCAAAATAAGTAATCATTAACATAATGTAAATATTCAGAAGTTGCTCCAAGCATAATGCTAATTTGGTTTGTCAGACAAGTACCAAACAACATCATTATTGATGAAAGAATAATGGTTAAAAAGATACTGTTGTTGAAAGCTTCGTTTGCTCCACTATAATTCTTCTTTCCAATCCTTATAGCAGCAATTGTTGCTCCACCAATACTAGTCAAAACAGTAAACCCGTAATTAACCATCACAAACGGCCAGACAATATTGATTGCTCCTAAACCGTCAGTTCCAACACCATTACCAACAAAAATCCCATCGATTATTCCAAACAAGAACACACAGATGTTTGTAAATATTGCTGGTAATAAATACTTAAAAAATGTTAATAATTCCCTTTTCATGACTCAGCTCTTTCAAATATCAATTTTAAGAAAACTAATTTGCCAAAAAATTTAATCAAAATCAAAACTTAAAATAACCGTCATACTTGATTATATATTTTTAAAGTTTTATGACAACTTCTATTCAATGGTTTTTCCAGTTATAAAATTTAAACTAATAAAAAAACCTTTATCAACAACTCAAGTTAATAAAGGAAAATATTACTAAGAATCTGACATACAATTTTAAAGCTTTCAAACCATTAGGTTATTAACATTTTCAGAAAA
>CANQOZ010000094.1 GCA_947625585.1 uncultured Eubacteriaceae bacterium | reverse complement strand
AAAAACAAAGTACAGCGAAAATACCGAACCGAAAAATAAAGTCAGTTTATATTTAGCTCCAATGGCAGGTTATACAGACCTGCCATTTCGTTTATTAGCTCAAGATAATGGAGCGGACGTAACTACCAGTGAAATGGTAAGTGCTAAAGGACTTTATTATAATAATGAAAAAACAAAAGATCTTTTAATAACTGTTCCTGAAGAGAAGAATTATGGTATTCAAATTTTCGGTTCAGAACCTGAAGTATTAGAAAAAACAGTTAAAGAATTAATTAAGTACAGGGATAATGGCGAACTATCCTATGACTTTATTGACTTTAATGTTGGTTGCCCAGCTCCAAAAATAGTTAAAAATGGAGATGGTTCTGCTTTACTTGAAAAACCTGAATTACTCTATGATTGTCTTGTTTCAATAAAAGAAAATTCGTCAGTTCCTGTAAGTGTTAAAACACGTTTAGGATTAAAAGAGGATAAGTTAGCTTCAATATATCCTATTTTTGAAAAAGCTAATGTTGATCGAATTATTATCCATCCAAGAACAAGGGAACAGTATTATTCCGGTATTTCAAATTGGGAATCTGCAAAGGAAATATTGGATACTTCTACAATTCCAGTTGTTTTATCAGGTGATATAATAAGCCCTGAAAAGGCTCAGGAAGCTTATGATATGGGTTTTACTAATTTAATGGTAGGACGAGCAGCAGTTGAAAATCCTCTTATTTTCAACCAGATTAAAGATTATCTTAATACAGGAAATTATAAAACACCTGGTATTGAAGATAGAGTAAAGTTAGCATTAAAACACATAGATTATGTTGAAAAATATAATAATAATAAAAATGCTATTGTTGGAATGAGGAAACATTTAGCTGCTTATACAAAAGGATTACCTAACTCTAAAGAGTTAAGAAACAAGATATTCTCAACAAAAGATTTTAATCAAGCAAGAGATATTTTTAAAGGTGTTCAGCTATGAAAATCTCAATTATTATTATTAACTATAACACTTATGAATATACTAAAAATTGTATTAACTCTGTTATAGAGGCTTTAGATTATACACCTACCGTAGAAGGGGAAATTATTCTAATTGATAATAATTCTCCTGATGGATCAGGAATTAAATTACAAGAAGATTTTCAAAATGATGATAGGATTAAAATAGTCTTAAATGATAAAAATTTAGGTTTTTCTAAAGCTAATAATATAGGATTAGAAATAGCAACAGGTGATTATCTTCTACTACTTAATTCAGACACAGTTTTAAGTAGAAATGTCCTAAAAGATTCGTTGAATTTTATGGAGAATCATCCCGAATATGATGTTTTAGGTTGTAAAGTTGTTCTACCTGATGGAAAACTCGATGCAGCTTGTAAACGAAGCTTTCCCACTCCTTTAAATAGTTTATATCATACTTTAAAATTAGATAAGATTTTTAGTAACAACAGACACTTCGGATCGTATAACTTAACTTATGTCAATCCGGACACAACTATGGAAGTAGACTGTATAATGGGAGCGTTTATGTTGTTACGAAGGGAAGTTTATGAAGATGTCGGAGGATTAGACTCCGATTACTTTATGTATGGAGAAGATATAGATTGGTGCTACCGAATTAAAGAAGCAGGTTATCGGATTGTTTATCATCCTGAAGGTGAGATAACACATTATAAGAAAAAGAGTTGGAATGGAAAACGTAATCCTGAAGTTCTAGATGCTTTTTATGATTCTATGCTTATTTTTTATGATAAACATTACCAGGACCTTTATCCTAAACCCGTTTCAATATTAGTTAAACTCGGAACTAAAACAATAAAACAGGTAGCTAGAATAGCTAATAATATAAAGAATGAATAACGTAAAAGCGAAGAAAAGAATCGGTTGGATAGATTTAGCTAGGTTTTTTGGAATTTTTTATATTGTCCTAGGACATACCTATGTAACAGAACATTTCCTACAGTTAGTAGTTTACCTATTTGAAGTTCCATTATTTTTTGCTATATCTGGTGTGACTTATAAATATAAATCTAACCAGCTACAATTTATCAAGGAAAAACTTATTAGATTATACCTTCCATACTTATTTTGCTCTATTGTAAGTATTTTTATCTATTTATGTCTAGGTTCAATTATTGGAGAAAATGTTCGTTTAGATATTCCAAATATTTTAAACTGTCTCTATGGAATGATTTACGCTAATGTTTCGGCAGGTAATATGATGTGGAATAGACCGTTATGGTTTCTTCCAACATTACTAGTTGCGTTAATCTTAATGAACTTAATTCAAGCTTTACCTAAGACTTGGATGAAAAATGTAGCTGCTGTTGTCCTTTCTGGAATTGGTTATATTTTGTCATTACAACAAATATTTTTACCATTACAGTTTGAAACAGCTTTATCAATGTTAATTTGGGTTTATATCGGTTATACTCTTAAGAATTATTATTTTAAAATTGATAAGGAATGGTCTACGACTAAGAAGTGGATTGCAATGAATATCTTAACAGTTATCGGAGCTGGAATAGGCTTTTATAATGGAACTATTTCAGTTATGGTTGACTTATATGGTAAAAGTATTCCATTATATCTAATTGATAGCTTTTGTATGATAACTGCTACTTTCTTATTCTGTATGATTATAAAACATCAGTCATTCCTTGAACTTATCGGAAGAAATACGTTGACTATTCTTCTCTGGCATAAATTTCCGATACTATTTTTCCAAAAGGTCTGTCCAGGAATAAAAGAGTTCTTGGCTAGTCCAAACCTTTTGATTTCAGAACCTGCTACTTTTGGAGTAGCAATATTTTCAATCATTTCATGCTTAATTCTTAAGTATATTTATGATTATGCAAAGGATAGGTTTTTTAAATCACCTGCTTTGCCAGAATAATTTAGAGGGATTTAGTTATGATAAAAGCGAACCAAACATATTTAAATGCTATACAAGTTATAATTGATATGCTTGTAATTGCTTTATCATTATTATTTGCTTATTGGTTAAGGTTCGTGTCACCTTTCTTTGATGATGGTGATCGAATAATGAACTGGATCAATTATTTCCGTCTCTTATTATTTACAATACCTTTATTTTTGACATCTTATTATATTGCTGGACTTTATAAACCATTCAGAAAAATCAGGTTTATAAGGGAAATATTTTTAATAGGAATAGCTAACTCAATTGGTATTTTAATGGTTGTTACTGTCCTATATTTTATTAAGGACGTTAACTATTCTCGTTTAATGCTTGGTTTTTTCTATATTACGGTAAACCTATCAGTAATTCTGGAGCGATTTGTTGTTCGAAGAACCCTAAGAAGTTTAAGAAAAAAGGGGTTCAATTTAAAACATATTATTGTAATTGGTGCTGGGGAAGTAGGTAGAAATTTTGTAAAACAGATCAAAGATGAACCAGAACTTGGTTACAATGTTGTTGGTTTTATCGATGACTATTTTCCAAAAAGCGAGAAAGATAAAGTTCCAATTTTAGGAACCACCCAGAATTTGGCTGAAATTTTAAATAATAATCACATTGATGAAGTTGTTATAGCTCTTCCTAATACGAGTTATAAGCGGATTAACAAAGTAATTGATACTTGCGAGATGGCAGGAGTTAAGACTCAGGTAATTCCTGACTATATTACACTTGTTCAAGGTAAGAACGCTTATATTGATGAATTAGATGGAATTCCTTTAATCAATACTCGTTATATTCCTTTAGATAATCCATTCAAAGCTGGTTTTAAACGAATCTTTGATATTGTTGGTGCAATATGTGGGATTATTCTATTTTCACCTGCAATGATTTATGCAGCTATAGGTGTTAAGCGATCTTCTAAAGGACCAATTATTTACAAACAAGAAAGACTTGGTAAAGATAGAAAACCATTTATCATTTATAAATTTAGAAGTATGACAATAGATCAGCCCGATGGCGGTGAAAAGGGTTGGACTGTTAAGAATGATTCACGTAGAACTAAGTTCGGAGAAATAATAAGAAAATATTCAATTGATGAATTGCCACAGTTCTTTAACGTCATAAAAGGTGACATGAGCTTAGTTGGTCCGAGACCTGAACTACCATTTTGGGTGGATAAATATAAACAATCAGTTCCACATTATATGATTAAGCATCATGTTAGACCTGGAATAACAGGTTTATCACAAGTTAGAGGATTAAGAGGGGATACATCAATTGATGATCGGATTGATGTTGACTTAGAATATATTGAAAATTGGACACCTTGGTTAGATTTAAAGATTATACTGAAGACACCAAGGGCCATGTTAAAGGGAAGTTGAGAAGCTATAAAAGCTTTGATACTTCCTTTTTTGGATTAATTTAATTCATAAACTTCTGTAGTTTTCTGAAAAATAAATGAAATAAATTTATTTGAAAAGTTTGTAGTCGATAATTGTGCTTCCATAATAGCTGCATAAATGACGAAATCAGCTAAAATCATTTATTTTAAAAGACCTACTGATTTTTACGTGCATAGAGCGCTCAAAATTCAACCTTAACAATTTCAGAAGATACTATTCAGAAATAAATTGTAATGCATAATATTTTAAATCCTAAAATTCTACTACGATTCTTATTAAGATCTAACTGTTTTGAATTATAAAATCAAAAAAATATCAGTATTGAACAAGATGGATCCTGAAATTCTTAAAAAAATTTTAAAATTTCTTGAAAAATTTGTTCTAAAATCGTGGGTTTTGAGCGAAATTCGCCAATTTTAGAGAAATTTATAATGTAGTAAAATTTTTACCCTGACGGAAGAAA
>CANQOZ010000093.1 GCA_947625585.1 uncultured Eubacteriaceae bacterium | reverse complement strand
TTTACTTCATTCACAAGATCACTAAAGCTTAAATTTAATTATTCATTTAAACAGCGCCCAAATTGTAGGCAATCTTTTGTAATATTATCTATTTCTACTATATTTGGAAATCTTCCCCACTCCGTAAAACCATTACTCTTTAAGAGCTTCTTAGAATAAGTATTATCAGCAAACACGACTGCCATTAAGTTATTAATCCCAACGTCTTTAGAGTAATCCATAACTTTATCGAGTAATTTTGAAGCGATTCCCTTCCCTCGATGGTCTTTATCAATATAGTAGGAAATTTCACAGGTATTTTGAAAACCTTCTCTACCATCACGATAAACCGAAATTGCCATCCAACCCAGAGTTCTATCTCCTTCTTTATAAATAAAGATTGGATGTTTTAGATCATCGTGTTCCTCAAACCATCTTTGTCTATTCTCTAAGGTAACGGGAGTTAATAACGCTGTAAATCTCCTCTCGTTTATTGCCTGATTTAAAATATCTAAAATTTCCTGGTGTTCCTTCTCCTCAGCAATTTTTATTATTCCGTTTTCCATATCCTGCCTATTTTAAGATTAGTTATTGAAATTATAAAGGACATTTTATGTTTCGTTAACCTAATAGCAGTAAAAAACTTAAAGAGATTATTAATTATTATAAAAGTTCAGGCGGTTGAAACTAGAAAATATAGCAAAATCTTCTTGACACTAAAAGTTCAATCAAGTAAAATTATATTCTTAATGTGTCCTTGTAGCTCAGCAGGATAGAGCACCTGCCTCCTAAGCAGGGTGTCGGAGGTTCGAATCCCCTCAAGGACGCTTTTTTTGTATCTATTTTTAAATATAAATTAATATATTTCTTCTAGAATCTAACTTCTGGATAATAACATTGCATTCCATCTTGACATTTGAAATCACTATTCTCAGGCTTTATCATGTTCCTTAAGTATTCCTCTTCAGATTTACAACTTTCTGCTATCTCAATATTTTTTCTAATTAAATCAATATCTTTTAAAATTAGATCGGGATTATCAGAACGTCCAACAATTTTTAATGAATTAACCCCCGCTTTCATCAATCTGTATAAAGCACATAACCCACAGGCACTCATATGAAAGTTTCTATTATATAATTCGTCGTTTTGCTCTAATTTACTTCTAAATCCAAAGTCATAATCTTTACTCATAAACGTTTTATAATGGTTTCGAATAAAGGAACAGGTAGCTCCAGCTTCAGTTCGATGCATTCCCATACAGTATCCATCAGAGAAAATACAACCGTTTCTCATAAAAAAGACTTCAAGTTTTACATCTTCAGGAAGTTCTGCTTTTATTGACTCGATCTCTTCCAAGGATAGATCTCTTGGAACAATCAGTCGTTTAACACCTAAATCAATAAAAGCTTTTGCAATATCAGCGTTGTAGATACCACATATAGTACTAGCAACTATGTCTAAGTTATACTCCCCTAGTAATTTTATGAGATTTATATCTGAAGCAATAACCCCATCAACTTTTGACTCACTAAGTTTAGGAAGATAGTTTGTTTTAATATAATCTAATTCTGGTTTGCTGTAACTTCCTGGGTTCATCGTTAAAAAGGAGCTACCACCAGCTTCGTTTACCAACTCAGTTGTTTTTAAAAAGGTATCAAAGTTAAGACTATTAGAGCTTCTACCATATCCAGACATTCTGTTTAAATCAGCAAACTTACCAAACTCAGTTGTCCATTCAGGATCATAGAATCCATAATAAAACTCGTCTGCTCCTGTATCGATAAATTCACTTATCCTCTCTGGACTGTTAAATGGTATTAAAATCTTCATAATTCCTATTTGCTAACTCCTTTAAGGGAAAATAGATCAAGCGATCTGGTTTACGAGACCCATATTCAACATCATCATTTAAAAAGTAAACCGTTCTACCATATCGGAAAATTTGAGTTAAATTCTCTTCGATATTTTCCTTATTTCCAAACAGTTCCTTGTAAAAATCATGAACTTTACGGCATTCTAATCCGCACTGTGAATTAGGTCTAAATTTTAACTCTCTTGGTTTATCTATTGAAGCAAATTTACAAATATTTCCTGTTGACTGAAAAGTATAAGGATAATGAATTGAAATAAATTTATCTTCTGGAAAAGAATCAAGATTTAAGCTTTTAGTGACATTATCCATTTCAACTCCTGAAATACTATCTTTTTCCGGTAACATTACAGAAAAATTCGGAGTTACAGTCTGCTGAGTGTATTCATTAATCCTAAAATCTCTCGAATCTTTAAAGAACAACCTTCCAAGATTTAAATTGTACTTATCTTTAAGGAAATTTAACATTCCTAAATCATTAACTGTTACCTCATCGATTAAACCTATTATGTCTATTAGTTTTGGAATTAACTCCTTAACCTCTTTTAAATTTTTCTGGGAAACAACTGGAATAGTTAAGGTAATCGGAACATCTGTATCAAAGATTTCTGGGTGTTGAATAAAATAATTAGCAAGAGTAATAAAATACTGACTACAAAAGTTAGAACCAATGTGAATACGATCAAACTGTAGTCCTGTCTCATTTTCAACATACTTTTTAATCTTTGAAATTTCTGTTAAGTTTTGTGGAAATACAATCTCATTTAAGTTTAAGGAATTAGTCATAAAAATAAGCGAAAATACCAAAACAGGTACATTCGCCTCCTCATTAAATTCTGAATTTAAAGAATCTTCTTTATGTATAGGAGATTCCTATTACAACGTTTCAACTATCTTTGCTGGAACTCCGTAACATAAACAATTACTTGGAATGTCTTTTGTTACAACACTACCTGCACCTACAACTACATTATCACCAATAGTTACTCCTGGTAGGACATAAACGCCAGCTCCTAACCAGCAATTCTTACCTATTCGGACAGGTTTATTCATTTGGTCTCCTGTCTTTCTATGTTCAGGATCTTTTGGGTGAAAAGCAGTAATTAAAGTAACATTAGGCCCCATCTGCGTATAATCATCAACATAGATATGAGTATCATCTACTAGTATCAGATTAAAGTTCGCATAAACATGTTTTCCAAAATGGGTATTATAACCTCCCCAATTAGCATAAAAGGGAGTTTCAAGGTAACTACCTTCACCAAAGTCAGCAAACATATCTTTTAATAGTTCAATTCTCTTCTTAAGTTCAGAAGGTTTTGTTTGATTGTACTCAAACATTTTATCCTGAAACTTAAGTTGGAGCTCTGTTAATTCTTTTACATTTGGTTTATACCACTGACCATTATGTAATTGTTCTAGAATTTTATCATCCACTAGCTTAACTCATTTAATATTTCATCTTTTCTGCTACAAAATCAAGAAATGCTCTTACTTGGAAGTTTAATTCTTCAACTTGTTCTGGAGTCATTTTCCAAACATCTGTTTTCATAGAATCAGGAGCTAATTGGAAACCACAACTTGGCTCTTCCATTAAGTCCATTCTAATATATTTAAGCAAGGTAAAGAGTTGTCCTCTTGATCCTTTTGTCTTATTTCTTCCACCAACACCAGAAACTGTGACAGGTTTTCCTGCAACAGCAGTTCCACTAGCAAAATTGCCAGGAACAAGAGGTCTTGATAGCCAGTCTAACAAATTCTTTTCAACTCCAGGTATCATTCCATTATATTCTGGAGTAAATATCCAGATACCATCTGCTGCTTTAACTTCATCACGAACTCTTTGGATGGTTTCAGGTACTTCCTTCTCTAAGTCTTGATTCATAAATGGGATATCTGCGTAATGTAAATAAGAAACTTCTGCTCTGTCTCCTATTAATTCCTGTGCTTTGTGTGCAAGTTCCTTATTAAATGAGGTTTTCCTCATGGAACCGACGATGAATAATAACTTCATGATGTTAATTAATCCTTATTTCTTTATGCATATATTTTAACATTAAGATTACCATATAAATATTTACCAAAAGGAGTAAAAATAGATTCAAATCTGGTATAAAGAATAAATTTATCAAGCATAATCCTAACAGAATATACATTGGCATTCTCTGTAATAATGGTATTCTTTCCGGAAATTTTGTGTTTGGATTTTCTCTTATAACTCTATTAATTATCCTATTATTTAAAAATAACAAAATAATAGTTAGAATTAGAAATAGAGCTTCTGGAGTAACATCCTGGTAAAAGTTTTCAACATAATTAGTAGCAAACGGAAATAAAGCTAAAAAAACAAGCCAAAATCCATTTAATAGAATAACGTCGATACCAACATTGTCTACTTTATCTAATACTTTTGCATGATTAACCCAGAGGATGTATATTATAATAAAAGAATTAAAATGAGAAAGAAAAACAGGCCATTCTTTTAATAAACTTGCTAATTCTCCATTTTCTGGTAGCTGCAATTCCAATACCATTATAGTACAAGCAATGGCAACAACTGCTGCTGTAAAACCTTGTAAAATTGCTGATTTCATTACTAAAATTCCTTAATTTTTTTAAAAAAGTAGTTGCTTTTTTTCAAGCATGTCAGTATAATAAGATACTGCTGATAAACGTGGCGGGTATAGTTCAGCGGTTAGAGCGCTAGATTGTGGATCTAGAAGTCAAGAGTTCAAATCTCTTTATCCGCCCCATTATTAAATAGGGGTATAGCCAAGCGGTAAGGCACCAGATTTTGATTCTGGCATCCCGTAGGTTCGAATCCTGCTACCCCTGCCATTATAACGAAATTAACGCTGATAGTTTCTGAAACTATCAGCTTTTTTTATGCTCATTGATACGTCAATGATACAGTTAGCTAAAGTAGCTCGTTTAATTGTTTAGCTACT
>CANQOZ010000092.1 GCA_947625585.1 uncultured Eubacteriaceae bacterium | reverse complement strand
AGTGGTCCTTGTTTTTTCTGTTCTTCATTAATTTCTTTAGCAGGAACAACTTTTGTTTTTTCCGCTATAGCAGAGACTTCAGGTTCTTTCCTTGAACTAGGTAAAATTAATTCAGAACGTTTATGCTTCTTCGGCTTTTGAGACTTAGGAACTACAGGTACTTCTTGTAAAGTTTCCTCAACTTCAATCTCTATTGGTTCTTGACCTGGAACGAATATTAGATGGTTTTTATAATCGTAAAAAATATTCTCTTGTTCTTCAATAGGCGTAGCAAGTTCTTCCAGGCTTTGATCGTGAGTATAGCCACTAATTCTTTCTTGAACACTTAGATTCTCAAGATATACTTTTTTTACTGGTTCTGACGAGGCATAAATGGAGTGGTAGTAGTTACTATATGGTGAATTCTTTAATTGTGATATTGGCAGTAACTCCGATTCCTCTACCTCTTCCTGCGGTTCCAATTCATTTAAGACTTTATGAAGCCGTGGGAGTCCAATTATCGTTGTTCCATCTTCTATATCTTCAGGTAAAACTGATATGGACAAGCTTTCTTCATTATCTTCGATTTTTTGTTTATTCTTTTTATCTTCAGGCATAGTCACTCCAGAACCATGTTAATTTACTTTATTACAAAATTTATTTCCGGGACAGTTTTGACATTTTTGAATAGGACATCCTTCCTGTTTAATACCCATAATTGACTTTTTATCCAGGAAGTTAAAGTCATATGCTCCTGCACTAATAATTTCCCCGTCTACCTCTATTACAGGAAGAGCATATCCACTTATTCTTTGAAACATTTCAGGATTAAGTTCTTTGTCAAAACGATGTATCTCTACTCCATTACTTTCTAACATTTTAAGCAAATAATCAAGCATTAAATCAAGATCAGTTTGCTTCGAACTTAACTCCGCTTTTTCAAAAATATTAATTTTCATTTATCCTATTTTATTTTAATTGAAAATACAAAAAAGTAATTAAAAATAATAAAAAAAGCCTAACATAATGTTAAGCTTTTTGAAAAATCATATTTTATTGCTTGTATAAGGTAGTAGTGAATAGTTTCTAGCTCTCTTAATAGCTTTAGTTACTTTTCTTTGATGTTTAGCACAAGTACCTGTAGCTCTACGTGGTAAGATCTTTCCACGTTCTGAAATATAACGTTTTAGAGTAGCTGTATCTTTATAATCGATATGATCGATATTGTTTTCACAAAATTCACATACTTTTTTTCTTCTTCTATTATATGGTTTTGGCATTCTTTACTCCTAAATCTAGAATGGAACATCGTCGTCGTCAGCTAATAGACTAAAATCATCATCTATCTGTAACGGAGCGACTCCATTGTCCCTTTGGTAATTATTATTGTTATTTTGGTAACCTCTATCTTGATTGAAGTCATAGTTGTTTTGGTTATTCTGGTTGTAATTTCCACCACCATTTCTGTTAGATATAAAATCAAACTGATCAACTATAACATCGGTTCTGTATTGAGTATTACCATTACGATCTTGGTAACTGCTTGTTTGAATTCTACCTTGAATGGCAATCTGTTGTCCTTTTGATAAATACTGGTTAATAACCTCAGCTGTCCTACCCCAGGCAGTACAGTTAATGAAGTCAGCATCAGGACCATTATCATTTTTAAAACGTCGATCAACAGCTAAAGTAAAATTACAAAACGTAGTACCATTTTGAGTTGTTCTTAATTCCGGGTTTCTTGTAAACCTTCCTATTAATACAACAAGATTCATCTCTGTTACCCGATTACCTTCTAATTATTGAATTACGAATAATTGAGTCGTTTATTCTATAGAAGTGTTTTAAGTTATCTAAAATCTCATTGTTCCCTTTAAAAACTATAAGAACTTGGTGACCTTCTTTAAACTGTTTGTTAATTTCATAAGCAAGATTTTTAATACCATTATCGTCAACTGATATTACTTCGCCGCCTTCTGAAATTATTTCCTTAATACGGTCTAAGAGATTATTAAACACTTCATCCGATAGATTTGGATTAAAGAATAGTAATGTTTCGTATTCTCTCATTTCTTCCTCCTTTTGGACTAAATTGGCTTAACCTTCTGTTAAGCAAGGATTTTTTGATTATAACAAAATTGAAAATTTTCAACAAGTCTAAATTTTAGAAAGTTTTTTATTAATAGCTTCTACTAAGCTTACTCAACATTCGTCGCATATTTTGGACTCCATAGTACATCTTTATGCGACTTAGCAGAATAAATTAAGTAATGATTTCTAATTCTTTTCAACGTTCATTTGAAATTCTTTATTCGATTTAATTCAATTATTTCTGAATCAGTTGAAATTTCACTTATTCTTCAAGATCTTTAAAAACTTTAATCTCGGCATCATTATTACATGTCCACACCCTTGACACTCTGCTTTAATATCAGCTCCGACTCGAGTAATTTTCCATTCATTTGATCCACATGGATGGTTCTTTTTTGTATGGACTATTTCATTTAATTCTAGTTGTCTCATTAGTAATATGTTCGAAATAATATAGGTAACCACGAAGATGTTAAAGCTAAAGCTAAATCGTGATAGCCTAAAATGTTTAAGATAAAACTTACTATGTAAATTAAAATTAGCGTTAAAGCTAATCCGTAAATTAAACCAAATATGGTACCGCCTAACTTATTAAAGAATCCTAGTACAGGAATCTTATTAAAATCAATAGCTAAACGAAGTAATAACGAAAAAATTATTACTATTATTGCCATAACAATAATGAAACAAATTGCATAAATGATCCACCAGGAAATGCTCTCAATCGTATCGTTAATAACCCTTCCTGATAATAATAGTGAAGCACCAGGTAGAGCATTTAATGAATATTGATTATTCAAAGCAAAAGTTGCAATCTGAGATCTAACAACTGGATTTTGCATAAGATAATCTGCAATATAACGACTAGCAATTTGAGCAATAAGAAAAGACCCGATTAACCGAATAACGGAAATAACCATGTATAAGGCACCACGGGTCCAACCTCGAACAAAATAATATAAAACAATGAATGCCGGAATTAAATTACAAAGTAAAGCAGTTGTCGACATTTTAATTCCTTATTTTGTATCTTCCGGAAATAATGGGTCATCTTCAACCCGATAGGTAAAATCATTATTGATTCTATCTATTTCTTCGTTTATAAAATCAGTTTCATCACGTTCAAACTTATCCAACGTTATCTCATCATCATCGACGTTCAAATTTGGCTTAACATAATTGGAACCATTCCCTGTTTCTGAAGCCATTTCATCAAATGTAACTGCAGGATGAACAGGAGGAACTTGGGAAGATTGCATTCTTCTCTTAGTAGCTTTTTCTGCTGAATAAGACCGAGCAATTAAGCCTAGAATTATTCCCATCAAGAAAATAACTAAAATATAAGCCAAAATAATTCCCATAAACCATGTTATTGGAATTGAAAATCCAAATGAATAATAGATATAGGAATATGGTAGAAACCAAAACAGAGTTGGCCCGATTAACCAAGTCATTAAGTTCCAAGATAAAATAAATTCTGTAGTTGGATAAAACTCAATAACTACAACTGATCCAATTGCAAATAAAATTATTGGCAATAGTGTGTAAAGTGTATAAATGATAACTGTGCTTGCTCTGGATTTACCTGGTCTTGAAAAATAAAAGAAGTTTAAAATAATCCAATAAGCCGAAATGATTCCTAACTGAATCATTGCATAAATTTGATTAAATTCCTCACCTGTTGGATTTAAGATGTTTTGAACCAGGTTTAAAACTAAAGTCAATAGTAAGTAAAAAATGACTGCTACTAATCCTGCTGTTGAAACACTTATTGACCTTGCAACTCTTTGATTATAAATTTTCATAATTAATTCTTAACATAATCGACTATCTTTAAAATAGCATTAAGTTTTTCTAAAGAATCGAAATTAATCTCAATTTTACCTTTATTATTTTTATTTTCTTTAATGTTAACTTTAGTATCAAAATAATTACAGAGGTAGTCCTGGATATCTTCAATATAAGGGTCTTTTTTTACCTCTCGTTTTTTCCTTGTTCGTGGTTTTAATTCTTTGATTAAATTTTCAACACCACGAACACTCATATCTTCTTCTACAGCTTTGTTAGCAATTTTAAGTTGTAACTCTGGTTCTTTAATACCCAGTAACAATCTAGCTGTTGCATAACTAAGTTTATTTTCATTAACTAAGTCCTGAATTTCTTCTGGTAGTTTCAATAACCTCAAAATATTTGTTATACCTGAGCGAGATATTCCAAAGCGTTCAGCTAATTTCTCATGAGTATAATCATAACTATCTATAAGCTCAGCATACCCTTGAGCTAGTTCAACAGGACTTAAATCTTCTCTTTGTAAATTTTCGATTATACTTAGTTCAAGATAGTTTTCTGGTTCACTGGTTATGATAGCCGGAATTTGATCTAATCCAAGCTTTGAAGCTGCTCTCCACCTTCTTTCACCAGCTATAATAATATATTTATCTTTATCTCGTTTAATTATAATTGGTTCTAAAACTCCAAAAGTATTAATAGAATTCGCCAATTCTTCAATCTTTTGTTCATCAAAAACTTTTCGAACCTGATTTGGATTAGGAACAACATCTTTTGGATTAACAAACTCTAAAACTTTTGTCTCATCTTCAAATAACAGATCATTTTCTGGAATTAAAGATTTTAATCCCCTTCCTAAAGCCATAATTAAGCCTGTCTTTCTAAAAACTCATTTGCTAAATTCAGATAAGCTTTAGCACCTGATGATGTGGGAGCATATTCAAGAATAGTTTGTTTAAAGCTAGGTGCTTCTGCAAGTCGAACATTTCTGGGAATTACCGTATTATAAAC
>CANQOZ010000091.1 GCA_947625585.1 uncultured Eubacteriaceae bacterium | reverse complement strand
ACGGGTGATTACTTCCTAGGTGGACGTGAACTTAATGGTTTGGTTGCTGCATTTTCAGCCGAAGCTTCTGATATGTCTAGCTGGCTGTTAATGGGACTACCTGGTGCCATTTATGCTCTAGGAACAGGACAGGTTTGGATTGCTGTTGGATTGCTTTTAGGAACAATTGCCAACTGGTTGATTGTTTCAGGAAGATTAAGAAGATATACAATCCGAGTCAATGCAATTACCCTACCCGAATTTTATGAGAAAAGATTTAATGATAAGAAAAAAATATTATTAGGAATTTCATCAATTGTTATTGCTGTATTCTTTTTAATATACACAGCTTCAGCTCTAACAGCTGGTGGAATGCTCTTTAATTCTGTTTTTGGATTAGATTACCACTTTGCTTTAGCAATTGGTGCTGGTGTTATTTTAGTTTATACCTTAATGGGTGGATTTAAAGCGGTTTGTGTTACTGACTTAGTACAGGGAATATTAATGCTATTCTGCTTATTAATAGTACCTGTTGTTTGTTTCTTTAGTATGTCAGGTTTCTCAAACATGGAAAGCTTGATTAACTCTTCTGGATTCCCAGGTGGTTTCTCTAGTTTTATGAATCCATTTAGTGATAATGGAGTACCAATTCCATTTATCTCAATATTATCCCAACTAGCTTGGGGATTGGGTTACTGTGGAATGCCTCATATCCTAGTTCGTTTCATGGCTATAAAAAGTCCTAAAGAACTTAAGAAGTCAAAACAAATCGCCATCACTTGGATTATTGTCTCACTAGCTCTAGCTGTTATCGTTGCAATTGTTGGACGAGCTTACTTGATGCCAGTAGTTTTAGGAGAAACAACTGATCTATCGTCAGAAAATGTCTTCATTGAAATGATTAAGAAATTCTTTATTGAAGATCATAACCTGGCCTTTATCGGAGGTATCTTCCTTTGCGGCATTCTTGCAGCTATTATGTCAACAGCTGACTCGCAGCTCTTAGTAACTGCATCTGCTATCTCATCCGATCTTTACAAAGGTATCTTAAAACCAGATACAGATGAAGAAAGAGTTCTAATGATTAGTCGAATCGTTGTTCTAGCTGTTTCTGTTATAGCTTTTATCATTGCTTGGGATCCAAACAACAGTATTATGAGTTTGGTTTCAAATGCATGGGCTGGACTCGGTGCAGCTTTTGGACCTCTTACACTGTTTAGTCTATTCTGGAAAAGAACAAACTTACCTGGTGCAATAGCTGGAATGGTTTCAGGTGGTCTAACAGTTATACTTTGGGATAACATTCCATTATTTAATGGTGATACTCTCGGAAATATTACAGGAATTTATTCACTCCTAATCGCTTTCTTTGTAAGTTGTGCTTTTATTGTTGTTGTCTCATTAGCTACAAAAGCTCCTTCCGAAGATATTGTCAGGACTTATGAGTCTGTTGATGATTTGACCGATGTTTAATAATTTTTTTAAAGACAGTAAAACAAAAACATATATATTCTTGCTAATCATTGCCGGATTAATCCTGTTTATAATTATGGATTATGGCAGGATTCTCGGCTTGTTTGGCTGGATTTTAGGAATCTTAAGACCTCTCATAATCGGTGGCTGTATTGCTTTTGTCTTAAATATGATTATGGATGGGTTGAATAAATATATTTTCAACCACTTTAAAATTAAAAAAGAAGGGGTTAAAACGACCTTATCTTTAATAACAGCTATTTTACTGTTCATCTTAATCATAATAGCATTATTATGGGTAATCATTCCGCAGTTAATTGAGTCATTTGAATTACTAACCCGATCATTACCAGCTGCCTATGAATCATTTAGAACCTATCTAGATAATTTAGCCAGTCAAAATCCAACGATAAAAGGAATTTTAGGTACTGTTAATAGAGTGCCATTTAAAACAGTGGATCTATTTAGTAGTGCAGCAAGTTATGTCCAACACACCTTAACATCAACCTTGAATTCAACCTATCAATTTGCTACTGATGCCATTAACCTGGTAATGACGACTTTTGTTGGGGTAATCTTTAGTTTCTTCTTAGTAACCTATAAGGAAAATCTAGCTGTTCAATGCAGAAAACTCCTTTATTCCTACCTTCCTAAGAAAGTAGCTAATGAAACACTCTATATATTCCATTTGGCTTACCGTTACTTTAATGCATTTATTTTTGGCCAGGTAATAGGTGGAGTCGTCTTATTTGCAATGTTCTTTGTTGTTGGACTAATTTTAAGGTTCCCATATAACTTTATGATTAGCGTTATGATTGGTATTACTTCTCTAATACCGATGTTCGGTTCCTACATTGCTTATGTAATCGGTCTATTCCTGATCGTTACTATCAATGTTAGAGCAGCTATATACTTTACAATTGCCTTCTTTATCATATTTAATGTTGAAGGTAACTTCATTTACCCTAAAATTGTCGGCTCAACAATCGGCTTACCTGGAATTTGGGTACTTGCAGCTGTTACAATAGGTGCTAATATGCTTGGAGTTACTGGAATGCTAATCAGTGTTCCAATAGCATCTATTTTATATACACTTGTCAGAATAAACGCTGATAAAAGATTAAAAGATAAAAAACAGGATCTAAGCTTAATAGAAAATGGTCCTGACTGGGATAAGTACGATCCTAGTACATACCAATTCACTAAAACTGATGTGATTTCCGAAAAGGAATCTCCAAAAGTTGAAATAGCTGAATTGGACACTAAAGATAATAAAGATTTAGAGAAAGAGGAAAAGAATGGCAGAAGCTAAAACACAAGAAATTCCGTACAAAGTTTATTTATCTGAAGAAGAAATTCCAACGCATTGGCAAAACATCCGTGCTGATATGAAAACGGACCATCGTCCACTTCTCAATCCAGGCACTGGTGAACCTTTAAAAGCTGAAGAATTAGAACCAATCTTCTGTTCTGAACTAGTTAAGCAAGAATTAAATGATGAAGACAAGTTTATTGAAATTCCAGAAGAAATCAGAAACTTCTATAAAATGTACCGTCCGTCACCACTTGTTCGTGCTTATAATCTAGAAAAAGCACTAGACACTCCTGCTAAGATTTATTACAAATTTGAAGGTGGTAATACTAGTGGTTCACATAAGTTAAACTCAGCAATTGCTCAGGCTTACTTCGCTAAAGAACAAGGCCTAAAAGGTGTTACAACTGAAACTGGTGCTGGACAGTGGGGTACTGCTCTTGCTATGGCATGTGCTTACCTAGGATTAGACTGTAAAGTTTACATGGTTAAATGCTCTGCTGAACAAAAACCTTACAGAAAATCAGTTATGGAAACCTATGGTGCTGAAGTAGTTTCATCTCCTTCAGATACAACTGAAGTTGGTGCAAAAATTTTAGAAAGTGATCCGGATAACTCAGGTTCATTAGGAACTGCTATTAGTGAAGCTGTTGAAGTAGCTACTAAGAGTGACGGTTATCGCTATGTTTTAGGTTCTGTTTTAAACCAGGTTTTATTACATCAGTCTATTATTGGACAAGAAGCAAAAGCAGCTATGGATAAAATTGGTGAATATCCTGATATTATCATCGGCTGTGCTGGTGGTGGATCAAACTTAGGCGGATTAATGGTTTCTTACATGAGTGATAAGCTAAATGGTAAAGCAAATCCATATTTCATTGCTGTAGAACCTGCATCATGCCCAACTCTTACTCGTGGTAAATTTGCCTATGATTTCTGCGATACAGGAATGGTAACCCCTTTAGCTAAAATGTATACATTAGGAAGTCAGTTTATTCCTAGTGCTGACCATGCTGGTGGATTACGTTTCCATGGAATGAGCCCGATCCTTTCACAACTCTATCATGATGGTTATATTGATGAAGCTAGAGCTGTTGAACAAACAAAAGTATTTGAAGCAGCTGAACTCTTTGCTAGAACAGAAGGAACTCTTCCAGCTCCTGAAAGCTCACACGCTATAGCTGTTGCTATCGATGAAGCCCTTAAAGCTAAAGAAGAAGGTGAAGAAAAGACCATTCTATTTAACTTAACTGGTACTGGTTATTTCGATATGTCAGCTTACGAACAATATAATAATGGAACTATGAAGAATTATGTTCCAACCGATGAAGAATTACAGGCTGGATTTGAAAAAATTCCTCCAGTTGGAAACGAAGTTCCAGAAGAATGAGTAAAGCAATAAATAAAGACAAAGTCCAGATAAAACAGGCTACAAGTTCAGAAGATATTCAAACTTTAGCTAAAACAGCTGAAGATATTTGGAATGAATACTTCCCTTTCCTACTTGAAGAAGGACAGATAAGCTATATGTTAGATAAATTTTTATCTACAAAAGCTTTAACAGAACAAAAGGAAGAGGGATATGAATTCTACTTCTTAGTTGATGAAACAGGAAATATTCTAGGATTCTTTGTAATTCATCCTGAAGATAACAAACTGTTCTTGAGCAAAATTTATCTATATGATACTTACCGTAACCAACAATTAGCCACTATTATGATGGATTATATCTTTAACAGAGCAAAAGAACTTGGCTTAGATAAAGTTTACTTAACAGTTAACAAGTATAATTTGCAGCCAATAAGTGTTTACAAGCATTTAGGATTTAAAACAATTGACTCTGTTGTTACAGATATTGGAAACGGTTATGTCATGGATGACTATATAATGCAAAAACAGTTATAACTCAACTTATCTATAAACAAAATAGCAGCGGATACAGAACAATTAATCTGTTTTCGCTGCTTTATTTATGAGAAAAATGAAAAATGAACTTAGAGCTTATTCTAAATAAGCATCTTGTAAAACTTTAAGATCATTTTCAGTTAGTTCTAACTATTTATAATAATTTATAATTAATCAATTTTTATTGATCAAGAATGAAATGGCCGATTTTGTTGTAAAATTATATGA
>CANQOZ010000090.1 GCA_947625585.1 uncultured Eubacteriaceae bacterium | reverse complement strand
TACTTATACAGTAGATGGAGATGCTTTGACATTACAAAATACAACTTCAAATGAAGTTTATGATTTTGTAAAGATCTAATAGATCATTATGAATAGTCCAGGAGCTAATTTGGTTCTAGCCAGGTTAGTTCCTTTTATTTTTCTCTTAATTTAAAAAGGCTCAGGTATTACCCCAAGCCCTAATCCTACATTAATAATCTTCCAATCCTTTCAAAAAAGAAGATTGTACTTACTATTATTAACAAAAACTCAAAATTTTTCCATAGTCAATTTTTCATCTATAGCGTTCCTCTTTAAAGAATTTCCCCTTTTAAACAATAAGTTTATGGATGTTAATAGGATCGTGTTTTATTTTATCTATGATTATTATGACTTACTGAATAATTATGGAATTTAGTCAAATTTTTCAGACGTATTGGACCTAAAACTTTCTTTCATATTTCGATACAAAGCTAAAATAGCATAACCGAGAATGAAGATATGACATATTAGTAGAATAAGTAATCCAACAAATTTAATACGACTTAATAGCGCTCCTACTGCTAGAAAAATCAGTCCACTCAGCCATTTATTCATATTTGGAAGAAAAAGACGACTTAATGTAAGGGAAGTAAATGGAACGCTAATCCCTAAACAAACACCATAAAGAACCAATAAAACAGCAGAAGCTGGAATAGTGACAAGTGGGATAAATAAAATCAGTAGAACAAAAGGTATTAAAATAAGCCCAAGAAAACCACTAAGGAAGAATGCTAATGGACGTTCCCTAACTAAGGTTGAAGCTTGACTAATAGCTTGATTAGCAAACATAATCATCAACATCCCAATAATTACAGTTGCTACTATCCAATAACCGATGGAGGTAATTTCTCCCATTATTTTTTCACCAATAGTAGCTTCAGGTTCTTTTTCTTTTAAATTTACACTAACATTGCCTATCGTTGCACCATCTTCAATAGTTGGTTGATTCTCAGATAGAACTTTTAAGTTACCGTCAATGACTGCTCCGCTTTTTACAATTATATTACTAGCAGTAATTTCAGCATCACCTTTAATATTTCCACTAATGGTTACAGAATCACCATAGAATAACAGATAATTTGTCGTCCCATGCATTTCCAACTCACCAGCTGCTCCGTAAATCGCATTAGATGTTGTTCCATCATCGATATAAATACTTTGAGCAGCTGCCGTAATATTATTATCAATCGTTGTTTGAGAAATGTTTAAGGTTTGTGAGGCACTTCTTAAGCTATCTCCAATCTTACTATTTTTAATATTAACATTTTGGGCTGCAATTATAGCACTCCGACCAATATTTGCACCGTCTATATCTGAAATTCGATCGTAACAGTATAAGTCTCTTTCAACAGACCCAGTAATACTATTATCATTACCAGTATAAATTTTATTTCCAGCTGATTGTTCTTCTTCCTGAGCTAAAACAGTTGAAGGAAGCAATAATAATAGAAAGAAGATCAATAAATTACTGATTGACTTTAAAACCATTATTTTTTTCAATATTTCTATCCTTTCGTTTAAAATGTTCCGTTCGAGAATTACGATGAATTTAAAATCATTATACAAAATTATTTGAAAAATAATGATTAATTTAGAAGATTTCACTAGAAAGTAGAGCCTTTTTTTAATTACTTAATTTAACGAAAATCATAAAAAGTATAAAGTTTTAATCTAAAAAATATTTAAGAAATATATAGAAATATTAGATGTATTTCCTTTTCAACATTTAAGCTGGTGTCCTTAATTAAGTACAGATGTTCAAACAGATGGATTTTATCTTAGTACTAGATTCTTAGTATTAACTGGTAGTAAACCAATTAAAACTAAACTCTAATCAATAAATGTGTGCTTATTAAAAACTGATTTTACAGAAGTAAGGTGTCTTTAAGATAAATTGTGGGTATAAATTTAACAATATGGAAAAATGTATCTAGTAATATTTGAAATTGAAACAATTGTGTAAGGGATCAATATCCTTAATTAGTAAAATAATTCTAGATCTAATAAATTAAAGAACTCTCAATACTTGTAATATTTAAATAATAGGAAACTATACTCTACTATAGATAAGGTTCTTTAATTTATTCATAAATAAATCGTTAGGGGAATTGGTGATGAAACGATTATTGACAATTTTACTTTGTTTATCTTTAATGTTTGTTTTAGTTGGTTGTGGAAATAATGGCAGTGGTGTAGCAGATGAAGAACAAGATACTGAAGAAGTAGTTGATGAAGTAGAAGGTAAAGACGAAACAGCTGAATCAGAAGAATATACTGTTGGATCTACATTTGAAGCAGCTGGAATAAGCTTAACCTTAAACAGTGCTACTTATTATAAGGGAGATGGAACTAATACTCCTCCTGACGGATCACAATATGTTCTTTTAAACTTTACAATTAAAAATAATAACGATGAAGATTATGAAACAAGTGATATCGAATTTAGTACTGTTATAGATGGAGTGAGTGCAGATACTCTTAAAATTTCTCCTGATTATTTAGATGCAGTAACATTACCACCGGATAGCGATACAGCTGGTGACCTTGATTATGAAGTTATGGATGGTTGGACTGATATCCAGACAGAAGTAAAAATAGGAGATGTTAATAGCCAAACAGCTACATTTGTTATCACACCAGATCAGGTAACGGAATAAATTTAATTCTTAAGCTCTCTAAAATGAGGGCTTTTTTTAGATTTTTCATGTATCAGATAAAGCCCGTTAAATATTAGCTTCAGTGGTTTTAATTCTGAGGTAAATACGATTGCTATTGTTTGAAACAAAATAAAGAAGGATAAAGTGGAGAAATTTCCTATTCGCTTTTATCATTTTGGATAATTTGACTATTTTAAATTTGAAAAGTGATGATGGTTACTGAAATTTACAAAACCGTTCAGAGTGTAAACGTTTACACTAGATACGTTTTTCTAGAAGTTGAGGAGCTTTATCTTTCTAGGTTTATTTTAACAAATCACAATTATTAAAGAACTAAAAAAAAACAGAGTTAATTGAACCACTGAACAGATTATTTCTGCTATGTAGCTTACCTCAATAGTCTCTTTAATATTATAATCCTAATTGTTTAACCCTTCTTGTTTAAAAAACCTTTGGATTGACGTTATTAAAAGCATTTTCCTCGGTTATAGGAAGTGGGAAGTGGGAATTTAGCTTTACTTCTTGTCTTTACGAACTAATTCATCTTAGTTCCGGGTAACACTAAGATAAAATAAGTTATATTTAGAACAATTAAGTAATTAGCTCATCCTACACCAAGGAAATGCCGTTTTGTTTGAACTTCTCTATTTAAGAACTCCTGAAGTTCGTTGGAGTTTAAATGCAATAGTTTTGATTACTATTTACTATTCCAGTCGACTGGATGATGACCATGAAAACAATAAACCGTAAGGGACATTATCCAGCTAGATATTTTTAAAATTGCTTGTTATCGATAACTACATACTATTATACGGATCTGACCCCATTTTGTCAAGTACTTTGAGTGCTATAATAAGTAATGATATTAAGATTTTGATGCTGAAAATGGAAATAAAAGTGGTAGTGTTAATATTTAAATTAAATTTTCGATTTAATGAGAGTTTATTAATAGATTGACACATTACCTTTGACCAAAATGATGTTCGTTATTCTTAAATAAGATACTGATATTCAAAAGATAAGACAACCTTTTCCAAGTATAATTAGAACTAATCTTCCCACATAAATCTAAAATACACCTTCCTGACTTTAAGTAAACAATAGTTTTAATTAAATAAAAAAACCAATCCAGAAATAATCATTTCTAAATTGGTTTCTTAAATTTACTAGATAAGTATTAGTATTGGTTGTAAGTTTTAACTTGTTTCAATTACGATTTAAGTTAAATATTTAAAACAAGATCACTATTGAGTTCTTTCGTATTTGACTTCAATCGCTAGCAGAGGATGTCCGGAATTCGGAGTACCTACCGAAGTATCCGTATTAACTGTAGCGTAATCTGTCCAACCTTGTCCCTCAACATAAGCACGATATTTAATGTCAACTGGTCCAAATATAGAGTGATAATTTGGAGTAGCAGCTAACTTCATTGCTTCAATTGGCCTGTTCTGCCACATCGTTCCAGTATATTCACCATCTGACCCATCAATCCAACCGACACCTTGGGAATAGACAGAAGGCATAACATCTACTCCATCAAAATTACAGGAAATGCGGACTCCTTCGAGGTGTTTCGAGTTTTCCATTCCGATTACACCGTTTCCAACTTCAGAATCCGATACCGGAGGATAGAATACCGAAGGTTTAACAAATCCAATATTCTGTCCATAGGTAATATAAGTAAAAATACGTTTATTACCTGGATTATGGGCTGTTACGGTTTCCCCAGCATTCCATTTTGCATCTGTATATCCGAGCCAATAGAGATTACCGCCGCTGTTAGCATAGGCATTAATGGTGATGCTATTAGCATTAATAAAGTAATTGTTTACTGCCGTGTCGTTAACCGGGACATTTCTTAGAATAAAGTTATTTGTCCCATCCTCTCTGTTGACGACTTTTGCATTTATATCAGACTGGTTTGTTTCAGACCAGGCAAAGACAGAAAGACTGTCGGCTTGGATTTTATCTGCAAATGCGGGATTTGGACCCACATTTTCAAACTGAATGTCAAAGTAATCCGGGGAGGTGTTTACTACCTGAATCGATTCTGCTATTATTGGCTGATTCGTCACATTAATAATAGCCATTCCCAATTGGGCTCCGTTTGTACATTCGATTACGCCATATCCTTCCTCTAGAGCTGTTACAGTAACAGATAGATTAGAAGGATCTACCTGCATCGAAATACCACCTGAAGCAAACCATTGGAGATTATCAATATCGACGTAAGCTCCTTCAGGTTCAAAACTTGCACTAATCGTTACCGAGTTTGTATTACCTGGAAGTGTTGAAAGAATCGTTGATTCCGG
>CANQOZ010000089.1 GCA_947625585.1 uncultured Eubacteriaceae bacterium | reverse complement strand
AAGGGTTCGCCTAACTATAAATCAAAGGACTTTCTAAAAAACCAGGAAGGCCTCAGCCCGGAAATGGTAGAATATTCAAACCGAGCTTATAAAAGACTGCATAAAAAATATATTCATTTAAGGGACTACCTAAACAAGGAACCCAAGGTTGTTATAACAGCCATAGCAAGGGAACTTGCCTGCTTCTTTTGACTTTTATTATCTTAGGTATTATAATTTAGTGTTACTTTCTAAAAAAATATAGAATTGAATTACTTTAATAGAAAAGGTTGAAATAACGATTACTGCAAAATATTAATAAACATTTAAAAATTTGAAATAGAATTATAAATTATCATACCTAGATTGTAGAGATAAAAGAATGAGTGAATTTAACATAGGCATAATAGCCTCAGCTTTTACTGCAGGATTGCTCTCATTTTTCTCCCCATGTATCTTCCCATTACTTCCTGTTTATATTGGTTATTTTTCTACTGATGAAATAAGTAATTATTCACCTAATAAACGTGTTTTTATCAAATTAATAAAAACACTGTTATTTGTAGCTGGTATATCTGTAGTTTTTTTCCTACTTGGATTTAGTGCTGGCGCATTAGGTGGATTTCTATCAGGGGCTACATTTTCAGTAGCTTGTGGAATTCTGATTTTCATATTTGGACTTCATCATGCAGGATTAATCAACATTCCAATTTTAGAAAATCAAAAGAAACTTAACTGGGAAGTAAACGGTAGTGGTTATTTAAGTGTATTCCTTCTAGGAGTACTATTCTCCTTTGGTTGGACTCCTTGTGTTGGCCCAGTCTTAGCATCTGTTTTAAGCTTAACAGCTGAAAATGGTAGTGCATTAATGGGTGGTTGGCTTTTACTAATTTATTCATTAGGTTTAAGTATTCCATTCTTAGTGATTAGTTTGGGCGCTTCAATCTTACTAACTAAGATTAAAAAATTAAACAGGTATTTACCGAAGATTAAATTAGTTGGTGGCTTACTTATAGCTATCATGGGACTATGGATGGTCTTTACTCAAGTTCAAACATTAGAACAAGCTGCAGGAAATAGTAGTCAAACTAGTTTTATGTCACAAGAAGTAGTTGATCAAGGTGAAGACTTTACCTTAAGCACAGTAAACGGAGAGACAGTAAACTTATCTGATTATCGTGGAAAACCTGTAGCCGTTAAGTTTTGGGGAACATGGTGTCCTAGTTGTTTAGCTGGACTTGAAAGTTTTCAAGAATTAGCTCAAGAAGTAAATAGTAGTAATGATGCTGTTATGCTTTCAATAGCTGCTCCTGGTTTTAAAGGTGAAATGGATTCCCAAGAATTTATCGATTGGGCAAAAGCTCAACAATTGACCTTCCCTATCCTTTTAGATGAAGGAGCTAAGATAAATCAAAAATATGATCTTAAAGCCTATCCATCCTATTTATTCTTTGATAAAAATGGTAATTTAGCTGAAACAAAACTTGGCGACTTAAGGGAAGGACAATTAAAAGAAATTTTAGAAAAACTCGGAGATTAAACTTCGTGAAATTATAACTATAGTTATCTAGTAAAGAGGTAGAACAATGTTAAAAATAATTGGAAAGAAAGTCTTAATTTTTTCCTTATTAATATTAATGTTGTTACCTATAGTTGCTTGCGAAAACTCTAATAAAGAGGCTCAAGTAACAAGGACAGTAGATCCTAATATTAATGTAGAAAATTTAAAAGAAATTCACTTTGCTGGTGGATGCTTCTGGGGAGTTGAAGAATACTTTTCAAGAGTTCCAGGAGTTTATGATGTTGTTTCTGGTTATGCTAATGGTAATACTGAAAATCCTTCATATGAAGAAGTTTGTTATAAAAATACTGGTCATGCTGAAACAGTTAAAATTTCTTACGATCCAAATATTGTAAGTTTAAAAACATTAACGGAACATTTATTTAAAATAATTAATCCAACTTTAAAAAATCGACAAGGTAACGATGTTGGTAGTCAGTATCGTACTGGAGTTTACTATACTGATGAATCTGACCAACCGGTTATCCAAGAAGTATTTACAACTGAACAACAAAAATATGACCAACCAATCGTTACTGAATTAAAACCATTAGAAAACTTCTATGAAGCAGAAGACTATCATCAGGATTATTTACAAAAGAATCCTGATGGATACTGTCATGTAGATTTTAGTTCATTAGATGATTTAAATGAAACTGCTTCAGTAAAAGTTGATCCAAGTAAATATAGTAAACCATCTGATGAAGAATTAAGAAAGAAATTAACAACTCAACAATATGCGGTAACTCAACAAGCTGATACAGAACCAGCATTTGAAAATGAGTATTTTAGTAATCACAGTGCAGGTCTTTATGTAGATGTAGCAACAGGAGAACCATTATTTTCATCAAAAGATAAATATGAATCTGGATGTGGTTGGCCAAGTTTTACAAAACCAATCGATCCTGATGTAATAGTTGAAAATGAAGATACTAGTTTTGGAATGACTCGAACAGAAGTTAGGAGTCGTGTTGGAAATAGTCATCTAGGACATGTATTTAACGATGGACCTTCTGATAAAGGTGGTTTGCGCTACTGCATTAATAGTTTAGCTTTAAAATTTATTCCATATGATCAAATGGCAGAAGAAGGTTACAGTGAATTCATGCCATACTGTGATAGCTATTCAGAATAATTTTAAGACAAAATCAATTTAAAGATTGGTTTTGTCTTTTTTTTAATTCTTACTATAATTAAAATTACGCTGTTAATTTTATTAATTGATCTAGATGGAAAAAGTATGAAAAATAGAATTGATAAACAAACCTTAATCCAGGCATTTAAAGCTTCGCTTCCAACTTTAGCTGGTTATACAGTTATGGGAATAGCGTTCGGGTTATTACTTGCAAATGCAGGTTACAATTTTATATGGGCAGGAGCAATGGGGCTAATTATATATGGAGGAACGATGCAATTTGTAGCTGTAGATCTACTATCAACTCAAGCTTCTTTGCTTCAAACTGCATTTGTTACATTTCTTGTTCATAGTCGTCATATTTTTTATTCCATCTCAATGATTGATAAATATAAAGATCGAGGAAAAGCTAGACCTTACTTATTTTATTCCTTAACTGATGAAACTTATGCTTTAGTTAACATGCCTCCGGAAGAAGGAGTTGATAAAGCTAAATATGATTTATATCTTTCAATTCTTAATCAAATCTATTGGATTTGTGGAGATATGATCGGCGCATTAATTGGTTCACTTTCAATTATTAATACAGAAGGTGTTGACTTTGCTATGACAGCACTTTTTATTGTGATTTTTATGGAACAACTTATGTCAACTCATGATTATGTTCCAGCTGTAATCGGGATAGCTGTTGCATTCATCTGTTTAATATTTTTTGGATCGGAAAATTTCTTCCTTCCAGCTATGATCTTAATTGTTACAGCTCTTCTGTTTGTTAGACAGTTTAGAAATGAGGAAACAGATGAAGATGATAAATAGTATCCTAATTGTTTTAACTATTTCAGTTATAACAATACTACTAAGAGTAGGGCCAGCGTGGTTGTTTCCAGCTGATAAACCGACACCTAAAGTTCTCGTCTACCTTAGTAAAGTTATGCCAATAGCAGTTATAGGGATGCTCATCGTTTATTGCTTTAGAGAAACTGAGATTTCAACGTATCCTCATGCTGCCCCTGAAATAATCGCTGCACTTATGACAATTGTTTCCTATCTTATAAAACGGAGTACAATAATCAGCATTTTCCTAGGAACAGTAGTTTATATGATCTTAGTTCAATTCGTTTTTTAAATTATAAAATAATCCAATAAGTTTTCGTATAATTCTAAGAATGAATTATTTTTCTCTATTTCAAAAATTTTAAATTTCAAGTAAATAAATTGAGGCTATTATGTCTTTTATCGACGATTTATATGAAAAAGAAAGAAAAATTGAGCAAAGTAAAAAATCACAAAAAAAGGTTGTTTCTAAAAATCATTTTTTCCCTAAAGAAAGAAATATATTAAAAACAGTACTACCTTCTATAAAGAATCAAATTAGAAGAGATTTTAAAAAAAGACATCTTAGTGGTTTTCTTTGGTTTCAAGAAACATATTATGACGGACCAATATTAAATGGTGGAATTGATTTTATGAATAAAAAGAAACCAAAAAAATTTTCTCAAATAGATATAAATGGCAATAGATGGAGATTTAACTTTCCTTTTAAAGATCGATTTAAAAGAAAATCTGAATGTACTATTAGCGTTTATGGTGAATTCTTATTTGATGATTTCAGTCAAGTTTTTTTAAATGAACTTAAAAGAGAAATTATGGAACTTGGTGTCAAAAGTGTCAATCTAGAAATTATTCCACAAATTGAAGAATTAGCTCATATAATTCGTTTGGATAATGATGTTATTCATAAACATTATAAAGCCAGATATTATAATGGAAATGATATTAAAAAAGCCTTAAAAATAAGTATAAATTGGTAAATCATCTTTTAAATATAAAACTATCGAAAAATGCTATATAGTAATCAGTTAAAAACATATGCTATAATTAACGAATAAAAATTTAACAAATACAAAAATAAGTTTAAAATGACTAAACATAAAAATAATAAATATCAGAAAGTTGAAGTTTTAACTGAAATTCAAAAATTGAGAGAAAAATCGGATTCTGATGAGTTCCTAAAAATAAAAGAATTTGCTTGCCCTACAGGTAGAACTGAAGAGGAAGCATGTAAACAAGAATTATTAAATTCTCACCAAAATAAATTAAATAATTAAATTTCTTCTGATAATAAAATTGTTGAAATGAGCTTTCAAAATTTTCTTGTAAGCTCTATTTTTTATAGCTCTTACAGTTTCTTCAATCATTTTATTAATTGTGAACAATGATTATATTTACTAATATCGATCAATTCACAATAATTTTAATCTAGTAAAACTTATCATATGAATAGTAAGTTCTCTGAAAATAAGTGAAATAAAAATCCAGTATAGAATGAGTTAGATCCTAAAATTCATGAAAAAATTTTAAAATT
>CANQOZ010000088.1 GCA_947625585.1 uncultured Eubacteriaceae bacterium | reverse complement strand
ACGTTCTTATGATAAAGACATAATTAGAATTAATAGTCAGTCAGGTAAGGGCGGTGTAGCTTATATTTTAAAACAGAATTATGGATTGGACCTACCAAAGAAAATGAGGGAGGATTTAAGCTATGCTGTTAAAGATGTCAGTGATATTGAACATAGTGAATTAAGTCCTGACTGGATCTATAAGATTTTTGAAGAACGTTATCTTGACAAAAATGATGTTTTTTCAGTTCCAGAAGCGCATTATGAACAAGTAGAAGATGGCATTATCTCTCATGTAACTATTGAAGATAAAGATGGTAAACGTGAAGTTACTGCCAGTGGTAATGGTAGGATTAATGCAGTAAACAATGCAATTAAAGATTATTTTGATCTTGATTATGAAGTAAATACTTATGAAGAACATGCTTTAACAAAAGGCTCTACTTCTGAAGCAAGTGCTTATGTTGGTATTAAAACTAAGCAGGGCGACCAGTATTGGGGGACAGGAGTTGATAACGACATAATCAAAGCATCTGTTAGTGCATTGGTATCAGCTGTTAATAACTTATTAGTGGACCAAAAGAACAGTTAGCTTTTGTTAAATTAGACAATTTGTTAATTGTTAATAAAGATTTAAAAGTTGCTTATTGCAAGTAGCGAATAATGAGACTATACTAAAATTATGAGAACGCCAATAGATTTTTTCATATTTATTATGGGCTTGTTTTTCCTAATCGCAGTATTACGATTACTATTTCCAATAGTTTTACTTGGCCTGCTCATCTATTCTTCATTTAAAGTAATCTTTGGCTTGGAGGAAGCTCATAAAAGAAAAGAAGAAGATCGAATCAGAGAAGAAAATAGACGTATACAAATCGAAGCCGAGAAGGAACGGGCTCGTAAATTATCAATTTATAATAAATTGTTAAGAACCATTCAACAGGCTATTTTACTCAATGAAGAACGTTTAAATTACGGAGTCATTGAGAACCTGAAGAATTCACAAACTTATTTGTTAGAGCTCAAAAAAGTGGATTATGAAAATCATAAACAGGTTTTAAATAACATGCTTATAGCTTTGGAAAGTTATAATAAATTCTTATCACAAGAAATTAAAACAGAAGAAGTTAGAGAAGTTATTGATAAGGTTGAAGAATCCATTCCAAACTTTGAGTATGCTCTAAAGACAATGTATTTGGAAACTATTAATGAAGATTTAATGGACACTGATGTCCAGATTGATGTTTTAAACAGTCAGTTAAAAGCTGATGGTTTATCACCTAGTGATTTTGAATAATTAGATTTAAGCCGACCAGGAATTATTTCTTGATCGGCTGCTTTTATATCTAATCTAAAAAAGCCAAGAATTTAGGAGATCTTCTTTAAGTTTTTTATCAATAAATTTATTTAGCGAAAGCGATAAACCAGCTAAATTAGTTCTTAGATTGCTTTCATAATTTGGACTTACTTCATCTAAAAAATCAAAACATTTATCATTTAAATCTAATCCTTCATAGAAATCACCATTTTCTGTTGCATTACTTGCCAAGAAATAATAAGTTTCGGCTTTTAACAGTAAAAGTTCATTTTGGGCTTGATTTAAAGAATTTATAGATTCCTCTTTTAAAACATCATCGATAGTTACATCTTTTAAACGAGTATCAATCATTCTATGATATCTTTGAGCTTCTTCTAATTCACCGGCAATTCCAAGCTCTCCTATTAATCTATTTAAGAGTTTTAATTCCTTGAAGTTACTACTAAGCTCTTTATTATCGTTTAAAATAGAAAGTGCACTTTTTAATGCTCTTATTATATATTGAGTTCGACCGAGTTCGCCTTCGACATCAATAATATCTATGTTCAACTGATAAAGTTCTTTTATATTTTCTAAGTTATTAAAGTTTTTGGTACAACTATACAGAATAGCTAGAATTGTTTGTAAATACGATTCATCCTCCATTTCTTTAATTGTCCCGTTTAAGATCAATTCATATAAAGTATCGATTAAAATATCAAATATTATAGGTTCTTTTTCGGTAAATAAATTTGGAAAATGCCGGGTTATATTCTCAAGGATATCCAAAATAAAGTTAAAAAAGTTCATCTTATTTAATTCATCAACTGATATTTCTGATAAAGTGAAATGAGTATGAATAAAGTTTATTGCCTCACTTAGTTCAGGTTCATTATTTTCAATTAGTAATGGATATTGGAATAAACTGATTATTATATTTTGATAATGAACAGATTCTAATTTATAGCCCAACTGTAAGCATTCAAAGAAGTGCTTAAGAAATTTCTTTAGATAAATTAGTTCATTATCAAAATCATTATCTTCGTGAACATATTTAAGTGAATCTATAAGAACATCTAGGTAAGCTAAATATAGTTTTTTATTATTTTCTTCTTTAATTGATAAATTTAAATATTTTTCGGCTGGTTTTATATATTGTCTTGCTTCCTCCATAGAATGATGAACAGCAGTAAAATTAAATAGGTTAAAATAGTTCTCACCAAGACAGTGGAAGATTAACGATAGAAAAAATTCGATATCTTTTTTATTAAATAATTTCCGAAATTTTGAAACAGAAGTTGATCTTGTATCTGAAAATTCTGTTAAAATTTTAAGTAATAACCTATTACTTTGTTTAAAATAGCTGATGCCTAAATCATAATTTTTATCTTCATTTATGGCTTTGGCTGCTTTTTCTCTTAGTTGATCACTTTTTTCCAAATAAGAAATCGGATCAAATTCGTGTCTTTTCATATTTGTTCTCTAGTTCTAAAGTTAGTTTTATAATTATTTATAACCGTATTTAGGAATTAAAACCAGTAGATAGTCCAGAAATGGGGGAAATAGAATTTTTGTAAAAAAACCTTATTCTAAGCACCACCGCTTAAAACAAGGTTATAATTTCAAACTTATTTAACAATCTTGAATCTATTATTTAAATTTATAATTCGGTTAAATTTTCGTTTTTGTTAATTTCCTTATAAACTTGCTTAATTTTCTCATTATGAATTTTCTCAGTATCCGCTTCCATCAGATCCTGAGCTAATAACTGTATCTTTCTAAATTCGTTCCGAAAATTAGGATGATTACAATCAATCATAATTTGATGCTTTTCCGAATTAAGAAGTTTTTTGGTGGATTGGTCCATCAAAACGTAATCACCAACCTCTACGTTACCAGGAATGCCTTTGCTGCTAAATATGATTTGGTATTCACCATCTGAATTCCCGATTGGTAACCAGAAGTTACTTGCTTCTGTATCTTGAGTGGAGAAATAAAAGTGAATTGGTTTTGATGATTCATCTTTATAATTTCCATTAACAACAAATTCAATGTCATTTTGATTTAAATTTTCAACTGTGATATTGGATAAATCAATTTCAAAATTGGTTTTCTCGGCTGCTTCTTCCATAACTGTTCTGATTATCATTTCTAGAACTGATGGATCATAGTTAAATAAATATTTTTTAAATTCATCATCCATTAACGTTGCTTCTTTCACCGTTAATTTCTTATCATTCATCTTTATTGATTCCTTTATAGAATTATTTAACTTCTTCTAGAAAATAGTCCAGTTTATCATCTCAATTATATACTATTTTTGGCAGAAACAATATTATTTATGAGTACATAAAATAAAAGTATTAACTGCACTAAGTTTATAGTGACATTTCGCCCGGTCTTGCCGATTTCTTACTTTTAACAGGTACTAAATATGGTTTACCGTCCTTATCTAACATATACACTCTTCTGTCAACTACAATTGAATCCTGTGTTTCATAAAGTTCATCCATATATTCAGCATATGAACCAGGAGTAATTATTCCGTTTGGTTTTAATAAATTAATTCCGGTTCTTCCAACAACATCATTGACTACTTCAGAACAGTTTTCACCTAAAGCATAGTACGTTTTATATTGACTGCCTTCTTTAAATTTATAAAAATCACATTTTTCTTCCATAAACATAACACTTCCAACATCATTAAACGAAGTTGGATCAGCATCAATTTCACCTTCAACAGCTAATTGAGCTTGTGGTTTCCATACATAGGCTTGAGACATGATCTTGTCTAATTCGGCCTGAACCTGTTTCTTCAAATCATCTGTTAGGCGCAGTCCATAAGCTATTAAAACTTTCTTCTCATCTACTAAACAAGCTTTAACATGTGAATCAGGAGATCCGAGTGTTAAAGTTCCGTCAGCTAAGAATCCACCTAACTTCCAAGTAGATTCGTCATAATCACCATAGGCATAAACTTTATCATTAAAACATAAATCACAATGTCCAAATCCGGGAATAAAACCAGGTCTTGTATGAATAAAAACAATTAAATCTGGTTCTTCACCCTGATACGGTTCTTGTAGTTTAAGTAATTTATCAGGTTCTTCTTTTACCATTTCATTAATAGCTTTATAGATAGCTTGAGGTAGAAAAGCAGCTATAAAAGTTGGTAGTGCTACTACGAAGTTCCGTTTTAAATGTGGCTTCGTTTTAAATAAAGCATTTAAAGCTTCATAGAAGGTATTTAAGCTTAATAGTAAAACGTAAAGTCCTGTTAAGACAGCCAATACTCTCGTTCCATCTCTAGAGAATAAGATTGCTACTCCCAAAATAAGATAGATGATTCCACATAAGATTGAACCAAACATTGGATAATCATCTTTATATTCTCTAGCAGCATTGATAAACATAAATAGAGCAAAAGCTATAGCGATAATTCCAACCGCAATCCTAAGTGAAAATATAAAGAAAGTTGTAAAAGAATAAATCAATGCTCCTGCTACTAATAATGTAATTCCGAACAGGAGTATTCGAATTGATGTTTTAGCTGTTCGTGTAACAACAGCAAAGATATAGATTAATCCAGTAATTCCTAAAGAAGCTATTATTGCCAGGGCTCTATCGTCATCACTTATGTTTGGATTAAAAATAAGGTACAAGCTTACAATAGCCAGTCCCAAGGAAAGCAGCATCCAGACAATAACTATAAAAGTTCTTAGAGGAGAACTCTTTGGTGGTGATTGTCCTTGTCTTCCATTTGAGGTCATATTTGAGTTTGGTATTTGTATATTATTTGGCATCTTTATCTCGCTTAAAGTTTGTTAAAA
>CANQOZ010000087.1 GCA_947625585.1 uncultured Eubacteriaceae bacterium | reverse complement strand
CAGGATGTGAAGTTGTTACTATAGGTGGTTCAATAATTATTGGTATTTTATGTGGAATCTTTGTAGCTCTACTTGTACCTTTTATTGATCAAAAGTTAAAAATTGATGATCCAGTTGGCGCTATCTCCGTTCATTGTGGTTGTGGCGTTTTAGGAACCTTCTTAGTTGGTTTATTTGCTGATTATCAGGTAGGAACAGCTGATGCTATTGTTGGTCTATTCTATGGTGGAGGAATTCATCTTTTATTAGTTCAGATCCTAGGAATACTATGTGTCGGTGCTTGGGCTTGTACAATGAGCTTCTTATTTTTAACTGCTCTAAAAACAGTTGTACCGCTTAGAGTATCCAGGGAATACGAAATTACTGGACTCGACTTAACCGAACATGGTTGTAATGCCTACGCTGATTTTGTTGAAAGAATTTAAGCAAAAGTACCTATTAAAAATTACAATAGCCTCTAGTTAATGCTTTGCTTTCTATGATTTAACTTTAATTAAAAACTAAACAGGTACTTTAATTGATAGTAAGGTGGATGTTTGTAATTTCATCCACCTTTTATTTTTTAACATTAAAAAAGGAACCTTTCGGTTCCGTAATTTTTAATATCCGTGTCCTTCACCAACACCATATAGGCTAGGACCGTATCTTTGTTTAGCATAGTTGAGAGCAGCTAGTAAGTTATGGAATCCATTTAGAATATCGTCATAACCTTCAAACTTATATTCCTCAAATGTTGAAGGAATAGTCTGCATTAACCCTCTAGCTTCTTCACCTAATAAGGAGTTTAAATCAAAAATTTCCTGATGAGCGTTCTGGTCCCCATCCGATTCGGTTCTGATTTGTCTTAAAACTTTATTAACCATCGTTTCATCAGTTGATAAGCCATTCATTTCTAAAGCTTTAATAACGTATGGTCTCCAAGCTTCAATATCACTAACTTCTATTTCAGGTTTTCCAATTTGTAAGTTTGTCCCAATTTCAAGTACTTCGTTTACAGGCTCAACTCGTTCTTCACTAAGAATATAGGAATCAACAGGTTGTCCATTTTGATAAACGACTTCCTCAGTATAAGTTCTTGTTCCATTCGAACCTTCTTGAAGGACTGTTACTTTATTGAACTGAGCATTATCATTTTCAATAACTTGGGATTGATACGGTAAAATTTCAGTTTTTGTTTCAACATTATTGTTGATACGTTCAATTGTTATATTACTATTATTCTGAGTTAAAATGTCAGTTGAAGTAGGAGTAACTTTATCAACTGCACTAACAGTAACATTGTTTTCCTTTAGAACATCTTGAATTGTTTTAGCACCAGAAGTAAAGTTAATAACCTGACCATCAACGTTAATGGTTCCATTTACACGTTCATTTAAAGTTAAATTATTTACTGTGTTTATTTTTTGGCCAACATCAATATTACAAACATAATTCTCTGTATTACTATTGGCACGATCGATAACTTGCTGGACTGTATCGTTTGGATGTTTGTATACTATTTCAGTCGTTGTAAACCCTTGAGCATCCTTAAAAGTAATAGTAACTGGATCCTGTCTTGTATAGTGGTAAACAATCATGCTTACTACTGTAAATATGAGTACAGCTCCTAGAAATATGTACATCCAATACTTTTTTAGAATTGATACCTTTTCATTTTTCATAAATAATTTCTCCGACGAAATACACAAAGAAAATAGTAGATTATTGAATTCGAAATGTCAAGAATGTAACTTTTTTGTAACAGTAAAATTCGTTAGTTTGTAGGATAATTAAGCGGAAATATTTATAAATAAATTTTTTGAGTAGATTTATCTTGGAAGTGGTTCTATTTAAAACAGGCATAAAAAAATACCTACTTTCGTAGGCACTTTTAAAGTTAAAGATTAAAGCATTGTATCGTCAATACCTTCGCCTTCTTCTGGATTTTCTTTATCAAATTCAACGATTGCTTCTTCTATATCATCGAGTTTTTCTTCAGTTAAATCTGCATCATTTTCAATGACTGGAATATCGTCGCCATCTTTTAATTCTATTTCTTCAGTAATGACTGGTTTATCTTCTTCGATCATGTCGTCTTCTACTAAATCAGCAACATCATCTGCTACATCACCCGTAACAAAATTGATTTCTTCGACATTATCTGTATCTGCTTCAGGAACACTATTATCTGTTTCAGCTTCAGGAGTACTTGTCGTTTCTAATGTTCCAGAATAACTTGAAGAAGGTTCGATTGTAGTTGGTTCTTCTTTTTTAGATACTTCTTCTTTTGGTTTAACTTCACCAGCGATTAACTGGATTGCGTAACCACAAAAGAATAGAACACATGTATAGAATAAATATGGTCCCGCCTGAGTAAAGAAATAAGTTAACATTTCAGAGAACGGAACACTTCCATACATTCCAGAAGTTACGGTGTACGTTATTGTTTGAATGGCAACTACCATCGCCATTATAGTATATAGTCCAAATATGATTGCTAGTACATAAAAAATGTAAGCAAAAACTTTTGAGTTTGCTAAAAATTTCATGGATTACTCCTTTTAAAATATCTAACTTATTTTAAGTTTTAAAGTATAAATCTAGTTAAATATTATTCCCATTATTCAAATCTTTAAAACTTGGAACTCCATTTAAACTTTCAGCATTGATAGCAGCACGGGTAATGGCTTTAGCTACAACATAACTGGCTAATGTTCCTGCTATGTCGAGATTACTTTCAACACTACAGTCACTAACTACATAGAGTGAATCTCCATCCACTGTTGTA
Organism: uncultured Eubacteriaceae bacterium; assembly: GCA_947625585.1. Taxonomy (GTDB): domain Bacteria; phylum Bacillota; class Clostridia; order Eubacteriales; family Eubacteriaceae; genus CANRHG01. The sequence goes on along the minus strand of CANQOZ010000087.1, from coordinate 2,353 downwards.
TGAATTGGTGATATAGCTAAGGCATAACCGTCCTGTCCCATTTGGGCAATCTTATTTAATTCCCTCTTACTAAACTTACCATTGGTAATAATGCATCCGATTGTCGTATTGGTATTTTCAATTGGCATTTGAAAACTCTTACCGTCTAGGATTTCCTGTCTAGTAGAGATAACTTTTGTTTTATCTTCATTTAACAATCCAGCTAGGAGTTTTCCTGAAGGGAAATCATTGATATCACCAAAGGCGTTTACTACAATAATACAACCCATCTTTAAATCGCCAACTTGAGCCGCATAAATTCCCAAGCCAGACTTCATCATTCTGTCAGGACCGTAGAGTTTCCCTACTGTCGCTCCAGTACCGGCTCCAACTGAACCTTGAGTAGGTAGAATTTTCTCATCAAAGTCCTTTTTAGCTTCAACACAACAGTTATAAGCTAATTTTGCTGTTGGATAAGCTACCGGACTACCAATTTCTAAATCATAAATATCCGATTGGACTACAAGCGGAACCTTAGCAAAACCTGTATCTAAACCATATCCACGTTCAGAGAGATAACTCATTACGCCATCAGCAGCACCAAGTCCAAAAGCGGACCCGCCACCTAAAACAACAGCATGAATCTTGTCAGCTACACTAAGCTCATTTAATAAAGCTGTTTCCCTTGAAGCTGGACCACCACCGGCAATATTGAGTCCTGCTTTCATTCCCTCTTCAGAATAAATAACTGTAATTCCAGTTAAACCTTTATCCTTATGGGCATTTCCTATTTTAAAATCTGTAAAGTTAATATCAATTTCTTTCATTATATTGTTTTAATACAGGTAACATCTTCCTGTATTCCTCTATATCTTCTGGATTGAATTCAAAGTAGACAATTTCTTCGTCATTTGAAGCTTGAGCTTGGACTTCACCATATGGATTAACTGCAAGAGAGTGTCCGTAGGTAACAAAGGAATTATCTTCGTTTTCAGCACACCCACATCCTAAAACATAAGACTGTGAATCTAACGCTCTAGCTCTAAGTAAAAGCTCCCAATGGTCTTTTCCAGTCTTTTTTGAGAAGGCAGCTGGAACAATAATTGTATGAGCTCCTTCTTTAGCACATTGTACAAACAGATCTGGAAAACGTAGATCAAAACAAATGAGTAGGCCCATTTTTCCTAAATCTGTTTCAAATACAGTCGGGGTATCTCCACTTATATACCGCTCGGATTCATTTGTAACAACGCCAGGTAAATTAGCATCATACATATGAATCTTTCTGTGTTTACCTACTAACTCACCATTCCTGTCAAATACAAATGAGGTATTATAGCATCCTTCATCCGTTTCTTCAGGAATAGAGCCAGCAACAATAACACTATTTCTCTCTTTAGCTAAGTCGCTAAATGTTTCTAAAACTTCATCACGATCTAAAGTGAAGTCCGAACCAAAAGGACTTAAAAAGCACTCCGGAAACACGATTAAATCTACTGGTTCTGTTTTATTAATCAGCTCAATAGAATGCTTTAAATTTTTATTACAATTTTCAGTTGGTTTAAACTGAATCAACGCTACTTTCATTTAACTTATATTCTTCAATTACTTCATTCTTATAACGGTCAATATAGGAGGTAAATTCTGCCTGTGAGAATAAACGCTGGTTTAATAAATTTTCACTAGCAACAACGTTAGCCATTAAGAGTGTCGTAAAAGGATTTAGAATTGCTGCATTTAAACCATTTAACATTGCCATTGATAAAAAACTGGACTGGATAAATGCTTTAATATCTCTCTTTATTCCAGCAGAGACGTGACTAACTCCAATAATGGTGTTAAGACCTAGACCATTGATTTGTTTAATTGTCTCTAAAACATTAATGACACCTTCCTGGTCTTCTACTAGTGAAACAGATACTGGATCAAAATACATATCAGGTGGTAGTAAACCTAATGACATGCCCTTCTCTAACATTCGAGTACATAAGTTCAAGCGTTCCTCTTCGTTCATTGGAACCATATTTTTCATACAAACGCAGACAACGCCTGAATTCATTTCTGCTGCTAAGTCAAAGAAATCTTGTCTGTCTCCAAAATCTGCTGAATTAATAAAAGCTTTATTCCTCTCGTTGTTATAAACCTGCAGTCCTCCTCTAAGAACCGATTTATTGCTTGAATCTAAAAAAAGTGGAAAATTATTAAAATTTCCTTGGATCTGCTCAACTAACCACTTAAGTTTAGCTTCATCTTCATTAGTATTCCCGACCCTAACATTAAGATAAGCACAACCAATATCAATTTGCTTTTTAGCTGTATCTAAAATTTTAACCTGGTTATTTTCTAAATCTTTTAACGTTATATTAGAATTAGA
>CANQOZ010000086.1 GCA_947625585.1 uncultured Eubacteriaceae bacterium | reverse complement strand
TAAAAAGTAAACCATCTCAAGGTAGTATATTCACATTAGAAATACCTCGAATTAATTAATCTAATGTAAACTGAATTAAAGTTCCTATTGTTTCAGATGATTTAATAGGGCTTTTTGATGATTAAGAAAATCTTTATTATAATTCAAGAAATTTACAAATTTAGATGTCTCAAACTAATATTATCAGATATAGTGATTTTCCTAAGAAGTGTTAACGTTTACACTAGAAACGTTTTTGCTTGATTTGCTCATTTAAAAATGCTATAAAAAACAAAATTAAATCGGTTGCAGTGAATTAAAAATTATTATATATTAATATGACGTGTTAATTCGAAAATAAAACTATAGGAGTTTAATAATATATGAAAACATACCCAACAAAATCGATCCGTAATGTCTTGCTTTTAGGTCACGGTGGTTCCGGTAAAACAACCATGTCTGAAGCTATGGCCTTTAATGCAGGCCTTATCGATCGTATGGGATCAGTTGAAGAAGGAAATACTATCTCTGATTTTGATAGTTCTGAAAAACAACATCAATTCTCAATTTCAACCTCAATTATTCCAATTGAATATGGTGGACATAAAATCAATTTAATTGATGTTCCTGGTTACTTTGACTTCATTGGTGAAGCAAATGGAGCTTTAAGAATTGCTGATGCAGCAATAATTGTAGTAGACGGGTTATCAGGAGTCCAAGTTGGTACTGAAAAAGCCATTGAAATGATTCAAAAAGCTGATATTCCTGCGTTTATCGTTGTAAACAAGATGGATAAAGAAAATATTGAATTTTCTAAAGTAATGGATCAATTACAAGAACTTCTTGGAACAAAAGCTGTTCCATTTATGTTACCAATGGGAGAAGGTCCAGATATGACTGGCGTTGTTAACATTGTTGACATGAAGGGAAGCGAAAGAAAAGATAATCGTTGCTTTGATGTAGAAGTTCCAGAAGAAATGATTGCTGATTTAGAACCATACCGTGAAATGATCATGGAAGGTGTAGCACAAACATCTGAAGAATTAATGGACAAGTACTTCGAAGGTGAAGAACTAACTGAAGAAGAAATTCATCAGGGAATTCGTGAAGGTGTTTTAGAAAGGGATTTAATTCCAGTCCTTGTTGCTTCTTCTAATAAAAACATAGGTGTTGAAACTGTTGAAAATATGATTATCGACTACTTCCCATCTCCAGCAGATCATGAAGTTATTAAAGGAATTAATCCTAACGATAAGAAAGAAATCGAACGTCAAGTCGAAGAAACTGAACCATTTTCAGCTTATGTTTTCAAAACAATCGCTGACCCATTTGTTGGAAAGCTTTCTATCTTTAAAGTAATGTCTGGAATTCTTGATGATGCTACAGACATTATTAACACAACTAAAGATGAGAAAGAAAAAACCAATCACATCTATATTCTTCGTGGAAATAAACAAGACGAAGTAGATAAATTAATTGCAGGTGATATTGGTGCTTATTCTAAATTAAATAGTACTGTAACTGGGGACACATTAGCTGAAAGTGCAAATCCAATATTATTTGAACCAACAGAACTTCCAAAACCAGTTATCTCTATAGCAATTGAAGCTAAGAGTAAATCAGATGTTGATAAACTTTCAACAGGACTTCATCGTCTAATGGAAGAAGATCCAACAATCCAGTTTGAACGTAATCCTGAAACAAGACAGACCTTACTATCTGGATTAGGTGAAATGCACTTAAATATCATTTCCGATAAACTAAAAGAAAAATTTGGTGTTGAAGTTGAACTTCTACCAATGAAAATACCATATCGTGAAACGATTACTTCTACTGCTGAAGCTCAAGGAAGGCATAAAAAACAATCAGGTGGTGCCGGACAGTTTGGTGATGTTTGGGTTAAATTTGAACCAGCTGCTGATATGAATGATGACTTTGAATTTATTGACGAAGTTGTCGGTGGTGCTGTTCCAAGAAACTTTATTCCAGCTGTAGAAAAGGGATTAAGAGAAGCAATGGATGCAGGTATCCTAGCTGGTTATCCTGTAACTGGTGTAAAAGCTACTTTATATGATGGCTCTTACCATGCAGTTGACTCCGATGAAATGTCCTTTAAGATGGCAGCAAATTTAGCTTATCGAAATGGAATGCCTAAAGCTAACCCAATCTTACTTGAACCTATTTATTCATTAAAGATTACAGTTCCAGAAGAATACATGGGTGATATCATGGGCGACTTAAACAAAAAACGTGGCAGAATTATGGGAATGGAACCAATCGAAGGTGGTAAACAAGTTATCACTGCTGAAGCTCCACTTGCTGAATTGTTTAAGTATGCTACAGAACTAAGATCTATGACTCAAGCTAGAGGTGATTTTGAAATGGAATTTGCACGTTATGAACAAGCACCTCAAAATATAAGCGAAAAAGTTATAGAAGAAGCTAAAGCTGAAAAAGATAAGAAATAAATTAATGCCTTTATTATGATTAGGTAACTTATAATTTTTCTACTATAATCATAATAAAGGTTTTTTTATAGGGAAAATATGAACTCAGATAAAGCGATTGGTTTAATTGACTCAGGCATAGGTGGATTTACAGTTTTAAAAGAATTACAAAACTATTTTCCAAATGAGAATTTTATCTATCTTGGTGATTCAGCCAATATGCCTTACGGAGAAAGGACGAATGAGGAGATCATTAAGTTAGTTAATGAGGACATCAAGTTTTTAGAAGATAGAGATGTGAAATTTATCGTTCTAGCTTGTAATACAGCTTCTTCACTCGCTGACAGGCTAGAGTCTAATGTTAGATTATTTAACATAATAGAAGCGGGATGCCTCTCAGTCCTTGACTTAAAAGAAGAGAATTACATCGGCTTAATAGCAACCAGAGCCACAGTTCATAACCGATCATATGATAATGCTTTAAAAGAGTTAACTGATGAAATAGAATTTATATCTTATGGTACGCCAACTTTGGCTCAAGTAATTAACAACCAACTTGATGAGATCAATCTTTTAAAGAAGAATATTAAGCTGGCTATTGAACCAATAATAGAGCAGCATCCTATTAAACATCTCTTACTCGGCTGTACACATTATCCAATTGTTTCTAAAACGATTAAAGAAATGTATACCAACATAGACCTTATCAATCCGGCTATAATGGAAGCGAAGTTAGTTGAAGATTACTTAATAAAAAATAACTTAAGTAATAATTCCAATGAATCCGGTAAAACTGAAATTTTTATAACTGGTCCTGAAAAGAAAACGAATAAGAGATTGTTGAACGAACTTGAAATAAATTACAATAAATTAAAATATATTCAATAATTATGGAAAAAAGAAAAATCGCATATAGTGCTATTCAACCATCGGGTACATTTACAATCGGTAATTATTTTGGTGCCCTTAAGAATTGGGTAAAACTTCAAGATGATTTTGACTGCTTGTTCTGTATTGCAAATCTTCATGCTATAACAGTACCTCAAGTTGCAGCAGAACTTAGGAAAAGAACTTATGAATCTTATGCCCTTCTCTTAGCAACTGGAATTAACCCTGAAGAATCACTTGTTTATGTTCAATCAGAAGTTCCAGCTCATTCTGAATTATGTTGGTTGTTAAACTGTACGACTTACATGGGCGAACTTTCTAGAATGACTCAATATAAGGATAAGTCACAAAGACAGGGCAAAAATATAAGAGTAGGTTTGTTTGATTACCCTGTTTTAATGGCAGCAGATATCCTTTTGTATCAGGCGAATATTGTACCTGTTGGAGAGGACCAAAAACAGCATGTTGAGCTTTGTAGAGATATAGCTGAACGTTTTAACAATACTTACGGAAATACCTTCACTCTCCCTGAACCTTACTTTGGATTAGCTGGTAAAAAAATAAATAGTTTACAAACACCGACTAAGAAAATGTCCAAATCTGATGATAACGTAAATTCTTACGTATCCCTTCTCGATAATAAAGATACAATTATTCGAAAATTTAAAAGAGCTGTTACGGATTCTGACAATAGAATAATCTATGACAGAGAAAATAAGCCAGGAATATCTAACTTAATTGAGATTTACTCCTGTGTTACTGATAAAGATAATGATCAAATTGAGAAGGAATTTGAAGGAGTAGGTTACGGTGACTTTAAATTAGCAGTTGGTGAGAGTGTTGCTAATCATCTAGAAGATCTTCAGATAAGATATAAAGAATTTTTAGCTGACAAATCCTATTTAGATAAGATGATGAAGCAAGGTGCAGAAACTGCTCAAAGTGTTGCTTATCGAACACTATCTAAAGCAAGGAGACGTTTAGGAATTATCGAAATTAAAAAATAATGAGTATTCAATTTTATCTATCCCGTCAATCTGGCGGGATTAATCCTTCTAGGGACAAAGTTATTCAAAAAATAATAAAAGCTTATAAAAATACTCCGTTTAACTTAAGACAGAAGATATTTGTATTAACACCTAGACAAAATACTTACCAAGTTGAAAGGGAGTTAATTGATAAAGTTGGACAACGAGGTTTACTAGGAGTTCAAATAACTGATTTTGACGGTTTAATTTTAAAATTGTTAGAAGCAGAAGCTAATAATATTGAAGTTGTTGACTCACATGGTAGATTAATGCTCATGCAAAAATCTCTACTTGATATTAAAGATGATTTAAAAATCTATCAAGCAAGTATAAAACAACCTAATTTTAAAAATGAAGTAACCGAACAGATTAGTGAATTAAAACAAGCTCAAATAACACCTGAATTAATTGAAGAAAAGTATGATAGTCTTGAAGAAGGATTATTAAAATCAAAATTACATGATATCAACTTAATTTACAAAACATTTGCTCAAAATCTAGGCGAAGATCGTTACGATGAAGATGATATTAGAATAATTGCAAGTTCCTTAATAAACGATACTGATTTCTTTAATAATGCCCAAATTTTTGTTGTAGATCAAATTGATTTTAACTTTCTACAAGCCTTATTTTTAATCCTAGCTGATAAGAAAGCAAAATCGGTTGATATAGCATTAACTACAGACCAGGATCTTACTGCCACAGACAGCTCTGCTTTTAAAATTCAAAACAGTACAATTAGACTATTTGAAAATTAGCTAAAGATTATGGTGGAAGCATTAAAATAAAGAGGTTAAAGTT
>CANQOZ010000085.1 GCA_947625585.1 uncultured Eubacteriaceae bacterium | reverse complement strand
ATCAGCTGGTAGTACATTTAAACGTCCGGAAGGGTACTTTGCTGGGAAATTAATCCAGGAGAGTGGTCTGCAAGGTGAAAGTATTGGAGGGGCCCAAGTAAGCGAAAAGCATGCTGGGTTCATAGTCAATAAAGGTGGTGCAACAGCACAGGATATTCTTGATCTAATTGAATTAGTCAAAAACCGGGTAAATGATAAGTTCGGTGTAGAACTTGAACCTGAAGTTATTGTAATTGGTGAGTAAAATGATGAGCCTAACCCATGATCTTCATACTCACACAACTTTCTCTCACGGAAACAATTCAATTAAGGAGATGGTTGATCAAGCACGAAAGCTTAAAATTCCTAAAATTACAATAAGTGATCATGGAAGGAACCATCCTTTTTTTGGAATCAATCCTAAAGATCTAAAAGTTATGAGAGAGGAGATCGATTTTTACAATGATCAATATAAAGACATTGATATCGACTTAGGTATTGAAGCAAACATTATCGGTTCTGATGGTGCCATAGATGTCTATGACGAAGAGCTGAAATATTGTGATTCGTTTTATGCTGGATATCATTATGGTTACCTTCCTGATAACTTTAAAAACTTTAGAACATTCTTTATACCAAATGTAGCCGGGCAATTCTTTCCACCATTAAAACAAGTGATGAAGAATAGGAATACGGATGCTTATTTAAAAATGATGGAACGCTATCCGTATTTAACAATGATCACTCATCCAGGAGATAAAATGCCAATCCATATTGAACCAGTAGCTGAGCTAGCAGCAGAAAAGGGGATCCTTTTGGAACTCAATCAACACCACAATCGGTTAAACTTAGAAGATTTGATCAAAGCTTCAAAGTATGATGTAAAGTTTGCTGTTGCAAGTGATGCTCATGATGTTAAAGATGTTGGAAATGTTGGTACAATGGAGGAAATGATAAAACAGGCTGGAATAGATAAAGATAGAATAGTAAACGTAAAATTTGAGGATTAAACTATGCAGACTGTAATAATTACGGGAGTTTCCGGAGCCGGTAAAACTCAGGCAATAGACTACTTAGAAGATTTTGGTTACTTCTGTATTGATAATATGCCAATTCAGTTATTGTCGAAGTTTTTAGACCTTTGTAGGTCTTCCGGACAAGAAAAGATAGCAGTAGTAACGGACATTAGAAGCATTAGCTTAAACTTAGACCGTCCTGAATTTAGGGAATTTTATAAGTTAAAACAGGATCCAAACACTTCAATTTTATTTTTGGATGCTGATGATCAAGCTATTGTCAAACGCTACCAGCAGACAAGAAGACGGCATCCGCTTGCTTTACAAAGAGGAAACTTAGAGAAAGCCATTAAAGAAGAACGTTCAATAATGAAGGAAATGAAGGATTTAGCTGATGAAATAATTGACACGAGTGAGCTAAAACCAACTGATCTTTATGAAACGTTAAGGGAAATTTTCAATAAAGATGAAGAGCCTGATACTTTTTTAATTAATATAATCTCCTTTGGTTTTAAATATGGAGCTCCAAGATCCGCTGACTTTGTCTTTGATACACGCTTTTTAATAAATCCGTTTTGGGTTCCAGAATTAAGAGAAAAAACGGGTGAAGATAAAGAAGTTCGAGACTTTGTTATGTCGGATAAAGTAGCTAAAGAATATATGGATTATATTGCAGATCTTTTAAGTTTGATTATTCCTTACTACCTGAATGTTGACAAGAGTCATATTACCGTAGCTTTCGGTTGTACTGGAGGTCAGCATCGGTCTGTAACTTATGCTTATCAACTTGCTGAGATTTTCAAAGAAAAGGGTTATTTAGTCCGACTTGATCACCGAGATATTTTAAAAGATCGCTTCAGTTAGATGGCAAAAGAATTTATCAGGGAATTTAACCTTAAAGATATTGTTAATCTACGAAACCCTAAAGTTGTCGTTATCGGTGGCGGGACTGGGTTAAGTTCTATTCTTAGAGGTTTAAAAAATTACACAAATAATTTAACAGCTATTGTCACAGTTGGTGATGATGGTGGAAGTTCCGGTAGGTTAAGAGAGGATTTAGGAGTGCTACCTCCTGGTGATATTAGAAACTGTATTCTTGCTTTAGCTAAAGATGAAAATTTATTAACAAAGCTTTTTGACTATCGCTTCTCACAAGGTGAACTTTCTGGACATAGCTTTGGCAATTTATTTCTGGCGGCTATGGATGGAATAAGTCATAATTTCTATCAAGCTATTAGTAGAACTTCAGCTATATTGCATATTAAAGGGGAGGTTATTCCTGTTACGCTTAATTCAATGACTCTCTGTGCTAACTTAGCAAACGGAATGGTAGTTGAAGGTGAGAGTAATATTCCCCAAGTGGTTATGGACGAAGCCACAGAGATCAATGAACTATTTCTGAAGGAAACCGACATAGAAGCGTTTCACTATGCAATCAGAGCGATTCAAAGAGCTAACTTGATTATCTTAGGTCCTGGTAGTCTATACACTTCTATTATTTGTAACCTATTAGTTCCAGGAATTGCAGAGAGTATTAATGAAAGTGATGCTAAGACCTATTGGGTTTCAAACTTAATGACCCAGCCAGGTGAAACGAAGGGGTACACTCAAGAAGACCATTATAATGCTCTAATTAAATACCTTGGAAATAAGGACAGGATTGATACGATAATTCAGCATAACGGGACAGTTGATGAAGAGGTTAGAAATACCTATTTAAGTGCTGGACAGAAGATCATTGAGCCGATTAAAAATCTACCTGGAACTGAAGTCATAACAGATAATGTTCTAACAGTTAATGATGGTAAGATCAGGCATAATGCTGATCGAATAGCAGAAATAATTTTTGAAAATTACATAAAATAAAATGAGTTACACGAGTGAACTTAAACAAGAAATATGCCAGGATATTCCTAATAAAAGAGAAGCTTATTACATAATAGCTGGAATGGTGGTTTCAAGTGCTAGATTTAAATTTGATGGAAATCAAGTTGAGTTTTCTATGCGGACCGGAAACCCTGTTCTAGCCCGTTATATCTACCGTACTATTTATAAGCGTTTTCACGTACGGGGTGAAATTACAGCTTCTGAAGAAACACGTTTTAAAAAACATAAAATAATTAATATAGCTTATCCTGACAGCTATAGTTTACTCGAAGAATTAGGATGTCTGAGTAAAAGGAACGGACTCTATTACTCACCTGTTTTAAATAATATTTTAGATGAGGATAATAAAGAGAAACGTCTCTTTCTTAAAGGGATTTTCTTAAGCTGTGGCAGTATTCTAAATCCTAAGCAAAACTACCATTTGGAAATAGATGCGCCGAACGAGGCTGTTACTGAAGTTTGTGCTGAAATTTTAGAGTCGTTAGGAATAACCTGTAGTTTAAATTACGAATATAAAAAAGGGGTTATCTATATAAAGGAGTCGCAGTCAATAGCTGATTTTCTAGGTTTAATAGGAGCTACAAAAAAATATTTTGAATTAGAAGATTTGTTAATTTTAAAGCAACTCAGGGGAAATGCTAATAGAAGAGTTAACTTTGAAACAGCTAATTTAAATAAAACAGCTGAAACTAACTTAAAACAGATAAGAGCCATTGAAAAATTAAAGGAAACCGGACATTTTAAACAATTAGCTCCTGAACTAAAAGAAGCTGCAAAATTCAGGTTAAAGTATCCTGATTCCTCTTTAAGTCAGTTAGCTAAAAAGAGCTCCATTTCAAGATCCACTCTTCACAGAAGATTGAATAAACTTATTGATTTAAGTGAAGATATTCCTTCTGATTCAAATTGAAAGCTGAACAATGAATAAAGATTTAATTGATTCTATCAAATGGGAAATGTTTAAACTTTATAGCGGTGATCCTAAAAGAATCCAACATTTTATTAAAGTTAATGAACTCGCTAAATTTATAGGTAGGAAAGAGGGAATAGATAAAGATGAAATGTTTATCTTAGACCTTGCCTCCCTTCTTCATGATATTGGAATAAAACGCTGTGAAGAACTCTATGGTTCAACTGCTGGAAACCTTCAGGAGTTTGAAGGTCCGACGATAGCTGGTGAACTTTTAGAAGATTTTAATCTAGATGAATCCGTTATTAACAGAGTGTGTTTTCTAATTAGCAAACACCATACTGTAAAAGATGTTGAAGGTTTAGATTGGCAGATTTTGCTTGAAGCTGATTTTTTAGTTAATGCCTTTGAAGAAAAGTATTCGCCTAAACAGATAAAACGCTATAAGGACAATGTTTTTAAAACTGACACTGGTAAGAAGCTAGTTGAATTGTTTTACAAGATTTAAATATGGAGACGTAAAAGTGTTAACGTTTACAATGAGAACGTTCTGAGTGTAAACGTTGCAACTTGTATGTCGAATATCTGAAAATTTCGAAAAGGTGTTTTTTGAGAACACAAAAAATGCCCCATATTTGTTAGTGACAAATAAAAGGGCGCTTGTTTAATGTATAGAATAAAAATAAATTATCATAAATTAGATGAAATTTCAAAATTTAGATCTCAATTTCTTCTGGTTTTTCAATTTCATCTTCATTAATTAAATCAATTATTTCCTGAACGGTTATAGTTGGATCTTCTAGAATCGCTTCATCAATTTTTTCTAGCAAATGTTTTTTATATTCTTTTTGAGCATAATAAATAGCTGCTCCATCTAAGGTCATGTATTTTGCCATATTAATCACCTCAAATTTTAATTGTTTTTAAATTTTAAATATCAAAACTTAACAATTTCGTTTCTGTGAGTGAAGGTTCCTATTTGAGTCTCCGTTGTTTTCAAACTAGCTTTTAATCTATTAATAACATCAAAATCGCCCCAGAAATGCATCGGTACCAGTTTCTTAGGAGCCAATTCCAATATGAAATATTGAGCTGCCCAAAGCTCTCCTCCAGGAAGATCGAGTCTAGGATCAACTGGAATAAATGCTAAATCGAGTGGTCTTGAATGTAAATAAGTTTTAAGCTTTTCAATTTCTCTCTTATAATCACTTTCTTCTACTTCAGGTACTATATTTGGATGAGAACGAGTGTCCCAGGCCCACCAGTTTAAATCTCCAGCAAAAAATATAAATTTACCATCAGCTTCAACTAAAAAACTTACCCCTTGGTCCGTTGAACCAAAGGTAGTAATAAAAGTATCTCCGATTTTCTTCTCCT
>CANQOZ010000084.1 GCA_947625585.1 uncultured Eubacteriaceae bacterium | reverse complement strand
GAAGAAATGGATTCTAAGAAGCGGACGAAGAAAATAGCTCTCCCTCGACAGGTAGCGATGTATTTATCCAGGGAATTAACGGATGATTCCTTCCCCAAAATTGGCGAACAATTTGGTGGGAGAGACCATACTACTGTTTTACATGCATGTAAAAAAATCTCCCAAGACATTGTCGATCAGAGGGAGTTTGCCAACCTGGTTGAAACAATAAGACAGGAGATTGTGAATTCAAGTCAATAACTTAAAAGTTATCAACATCTTATTAACTTGATTATCCAGTTAAATTTTTTGAATTTTTTCTTGAAATTACTGAAAAAATTAAGGTTATCCCCAGTTCTAACAGGCTATAATAGTATTATTATTATCTTTATTATTTATTAATAATAGAGAGCAGTCGGAGGAAGAATGAAATTTAGCTGTTCCCAAAACGAATTATCTCATGCTATTAATCTAGTACGTCAAGCAGTCAAAGATAAAACAACAATGACTGTATTAGAGGGGATTTTATTTAATGTGGTAGGTAACAGGCTTCACTTAACAGCGACTGACTTAACTATTGGAATTACAACATCAATTCCAGTCGATGCACAAGAGGATGGTGGTTGTGTTTTAAATGCCCAATTAATCTATAACATAGCTTCTAGAATTTCTGGAGATACTGTCTTCTTTAAAAGTGAACCAAGAAACCAGATAAGAATAGAATCAGGAAACTCAGAATTTACTATGAGTTCAGTACCTGCTGATGAATTCCCTGCTTTTCCACAACCGGACTCAAATATCAATTTTAAAATTGACAGTAGAACATTAAAGAAGTTAATTGATAAGACAAAATTTGCAGTAGCAACCAATGAGACCCATATGCCTACAATTACAGGTATTAAGTTTGAGTTGGAAGGAGAGGAAATCCGGTTAGTCGCTATTGATGGATTTAGATTAGCAATCCAAAACGGAAATCTAAGTGAATCATCTGGAGAAAGCGAAGTGGCTATCATTCCTGGAGCAGCAACCAATAAGTTGAGTACCTTGTTATCCCAGTTAAGCGGAGAGGTTAATATCAACTTATCCCCAACACAAGTATTCTTTACTATAGGAAATACAATACTAACGTCCCGACTGATAGAAGGAACTTTCTTCGATTATAATTCAATTATTCCTAAAGATACTTCAGCAAGCTTCATGGTTCCAAGAGAGCAGTTTTTAAACTGTTGCCAAAGAGCTTCACTTATTGAACAAGATAAACAGAACTTAATTAAACTTGAAATAACTGGAGATGAATTAAGAGTTTCCTCTCAAAATGAAATAAGTGATTTTAATGACTTAATTGAAATTGATAATAAGGGAGAAGAACTCACGATTGGATTTAATACTGGTTACTTAATTGATGCCTTAAAGTCAATTGATGATGAAAAAGTAAAGATGGATTTTTCGAACTCTGTTGGTCCAGTTCATATTCATCCATTAAAAAACAACCAGTATTCCTACTTAGTTCTTCCAGTTAGACTAACTCATTAGATTATTCAGGTACGTTTTCTACAATTTAGTAGAAAAGGTACCTTTTTAATTATAAAATTTTTATACTTGTTGAGAATTTTCGCTAATTAAAAAAGAGCTATCCCACATTATGAATAGCTCTAGAACAAAATTTAAATTTAATGAATGACAACTAGATCACCCGGATTAACCAGTTTATTAAAGAGCGCTATTTCCCTTAAGCGCATATTGATACATCCATGGGAACCATTGTAAGTGTAGACATTACGTCCATATTCGTTATCTTTACGCCAATTTGCATCATGGAATCCATATTGAATTCCATCAAATGGAATCCAGTAATCAACATGGAATTCGTAATCCGGACCAGTCAAAACTTCTTTTCTTGATTTTTTAATGATCTTAAATTTACCTGTTGGAGATGCCTTATCTGTTCCAGGTTTACCTGTGGTACAATCTGAAATAAAGATTATCTTATTATTTTCATCTTGCAAAAATACTAATTGTAGCGGAATTGAGACCATAATTCCTCTTCCCTTAAAGTACTGGCTATTTGGAACTTCAAAAAATGCTCTATAAGTATTACCTTGAATTGGAACTTTTTTAGGAAGAATCTTCACCCTTAAACCATTTATAGGGAGTTTTCCCTTCATAGTTCCGGCAAACCTTCCGTTGTAGGTCCAATCATTCCAACCATAATATGGAATCGAAACTTGATAATAAATCTCATATTTATCAGCTAACTTACCTCTAAGTTCAAATTGGACAGCTTCTATTGGGTTATCACCACTTATTTCACCATCCTGTTTCCAGCCACTCCAACCTATATTGCTGCAGTAAGCTTGATAAGCTATAGAACTACCTGGACTGTCTAATTGAGCTGATAATCCGTTAAAGGTAATGTTGTTATTGAAGCTAACTATAGAATAATTATTAGATTGGGTTTCCCCATTAGAGCATTCTAAGTTAAATTCGAAATTAAGATCATCAATCTGATCCTGACTTAAGTAAGGTTCTTTAGAATTGTTAAAATTACCAGTTCCAGCTGGAACTACCATTGTTTCGACTGACTCAATTGGAAGAGCGAAATCAGTTGTTCCTGCCGTTTCACCATTTTTTGCCCATCCTAACCATCCGACTTTTGATGAGTGAACTCTATAATAAATGTCGTAGTTAGGATCAACTCCAACAATTGATTCAAACTGTAGTTCAATCGCTTCTAGTGGTAGCTTCTGACCTACAGTACCAATTTGACCGTCATTTTCAATATAATCTTGCCAACCTTTATTTGTTACGTAACCACGTGCCTTGAGCTTTAAACCAAAGGGTAAGTTTTCAGTTTTAAACTCAATACATTCTAATGACCTATTCTCTCCTGTTGTTCCAATAGGTTTTCCTAATTCTACTAAGGGATTTAGCCATCCCTTATTACTTACATGGGCACGATACTTAACGTTAATATTACTTTCAGTTGCAAACGCAATTGGTGCAGTAAACAGGAGAGTTAGAATTACTAATAATATTTGAATTGCTCTCTTCATAATCAACTCTCTCAGTTTTTAATATTTTAAACGACTTTACTAAAAAAAGTCGAAACATTATTTTAGAAGTGATTTTATTTTATCCAATACTCCTCAGAATTCATTCTTTAACGTCTTAAAAAAATGCATAGGCGCCTTTCGATTGTAAACGTTTAAGCTCGAAAGCGTTTTAAAATTATCTGAAATTAATATGTCAATTTTATATTTTAATCATGACCTCTGTGAGACATTGTGTTATAGTTGATAATTAAATTTAACATTAATTGGAAAGAAATGATTCGAATTGCTGTGAGGTGAGTTATGGCAACATATTTTGAAGAACCTTCACGTACCTTTAATGAATACCTATTAATTCCTGGTTATTCTTCTAAGGAATGCGTACCTGACAATGTATCACTGCAAACACCCCTAGTCCGTTTTAGTAAAGGAGAACAGCCACAATATTCCCTAAATATACCGATGACTTCTGCAATAATGCAATCTGTATCTGGTGAGGATATGGCAATAGCATTAGCTCAAGAAGGTGGAATTTCTTTTATATATGGATCTCAAAGCATAGAAGATGAAGCTCAAATGATAAAGAATGTCAAAGGATTTAAGGCTGGCTTCGTTCCTAGTGATTTTAATATCACTCCTGAAAGCACTCTCCAAGATATTCTGGCTTTAAGAAATAAGACTGGTCATGAAACTGCTGCTGTAACAGAAGACGGAACACAGAATGGAAAATTAGTCGGTATCGTAACAAGCAGAGACTATAGAGTTTCTAGAATGTCACCTACAACAAAAGTTAAGGAATTTATGACACCAATAGATAAAATTGTCTCTGGAAATAAAGATACAACACTTTCGGAAGCAAATGATTTAATCTGGGAAAACAAAGTTAATTCTATTCCAATAATTGATGATGAAGGAAGATTAATGTACTTTGTTTTTAGAAAAGACTACCTTGAACATAAAAGTAATCCCGACGAATTATTAGATGATAATAAACGTTACTTAGTTGGAGCCGGAATTAATACAAGAGATTTTAAAGAAAGAGTGCCAGCTTTAGTTGAAGCTGGGGCTGATGTTTTATGTATTGATTCATCAGAAGGTTATTCTGAATGGCAACGAGAAACGCTCAAATGGATTAAAGACAAGTATGGAGATCAAGTACGAGTTGGAGCTGGAAATGTCATTGATAGAGAAGGATTTCGTTTTTTAGCTGATGCAGGAGCTGACTTTGTTAAAGTTGGAATTGGTGGCGGTTCAATATGTATTACTCGTGAAACTAAAGGTATTGGTAGGGGGCAAGCCACTGCTGTTATCGAAGTTGCAAAAGCACGTGACGAATACTTTGAAGAAACTGGCGTTTATGTTCCAATATGTTCTGATGGTGGAATCGTTTATGATCATCACATTACCTTAGCTCTAGCTATGGGTGCTGATTTTGTAATGCTAGGACGTTATTTCTCACGTTTTGACGAATCTCCAACGAGAAGAGTTAGTATTAATGGTCAATATATGAAGGAGTACTGGGGTGAAGGTTCAAATAGAGCTCGCAACTGGCAACGTTACGACTTAGGTGGAGACGAACGCCTTCATTTCGAAGAAGGTGTTGACTCACTCGTACCTTATGCCGGTAGTCTTCATGATAATGTTCCTATTACTTTGTCTAAAATAAGATCAACAATGTGTAACGTTGGAGCCTTAAACCTTGATGAATTAAAAAATAAAGCAAGATTAACTGTTGTTTCATCAACGAGTTTAATTGAAGGTGGAGCGCACGACGTTTTATTAAAAGATCAGAACTTATCAAATTTATCATAATGAAACTTATAGAGCTTTGGTTACTAAACGTTAATGTGGTTGTAGCAAAGCTCTTTTTGTTAATAAATATTTACATTCTTTTTTAATTTAAATAATTTACAATAAATTATTATGTAAATTAAATATAAGAAAATATCTAAGTATCGATATGCTCATTGATTTTATTTTCAAAAACTTTAGCTCTTTTTCAGACCTAACTGATTTAAGTATGGAAGCTGACAATATTACAGAATTTAATAATACTGTTATTGAGGAAGGTAAGTTAAAACTTTTACCTATTGCTGCTATAGTTGGTCCAAACGAAAGTGGAAAGTCAAATTTAATATCTGCTTTTCGGTTTATGAAAAATAAAATTACGGATAGAAGCTATACTAAAACAAATCCATTTAT
>CANQOZ010000083.1 GCA_947625585.1 uncultured Eubacteriaceae bacterium | reverse complement strand
CGACTTAGGTGTTGCCAAAGGCATGAAGGGAATTTACGTATCAGACCGCTATTCACTTTACACCGGCTCCTACTATGACAACATTGAACAGGCTTTCTGCCACAGCCATGGAGCCCGTGATCTGGAATACCTCAAGGCCATGTTCCCGAAGGCATTGTTTCCAAGGCGGATGCTAAACTGTTTTAGACAGATGAAACACCTGACTGATGAAGCCAGAAAGAACGGTAAGGATATGGTCGATCCAAAACTTTATGATCTCTGGATGGATGAATACGGACAAACTCTTAAAATGGGTTATAAAGAAGCCGAGTCCCTGAATAAGAAAAACAAAGTTGACAGACATTTCATCAACCTTTTAGACTCATTACAAAGGTATTGGATCGAATGGACCAGGTTCTTTTCAGACCTTGGGGTCCCTTACACCAACAATCCGGCAGAATCGGCACTCAGGCCTCTTAAGATATCGGCTAAAGTTTCCGGTTCCTTTAGATCAGAAGCAGGACTTGATGCTGAGTTGGCTCTTCGGAGTTATACTCAAACTGCTATCAAGCAGGGACTTAACCCGATCACAGCATTACAACAGGCTGTTATGGATAACCCGATGTATGTTATCACCCACGTTCCAATTAAAGAAACCCCAAAAAGAGAACCAAAAGTTATTACAATAACTTCAGGATCAGCTAAGAGAAGTCTGCCCATTTTCCCAAAAACGATTAAATTAAGGGGGGTCCTGAATAGTTACAACACCAGTTATTATTTTTACATGACCATCATCAATAGTTTCTTTAAGAAATTCGGAATAAGGTTCTCTTTTTATTAAATTATTATTCATATTTATTTCAGTCGATTGAAACTTAATAATTATTTTATATTTATTTTCACTTCATTGAAACTTCTTTTTAAATTTTATTTTATTTTCACTCAGTTGAAATTTCTTTGATAAATTAGAAGTATTTTCAATTAACTGAAACTTCTTTTAATTTCAGCTGTAATTAAATCTTACTTAGTACCTTTCACTTAATTTATTCCACTTATTGCAGATATATTCCCATTGTACTTGTATCTGATACAAATACAAGATATAATCACTATTGTTTGTTAATCTAGTTAGGAGCTTTTATGGATACAAAATTCTCAACAGCTATACATTCCTTAATCCTCATATCCGAAACAAAAGAACCAATCTCTTCTGAACAAATAGCAAGAAGTGTTGGTACAAATGCTAGCTATATCAGAAAAATACTTGGAATGTTAAAAAAACAAGGACTTATTAGTAGTAGACGTGGAGTTAGTGGTTTTAAGCTTGATAAAAGACCTTACGAGTTAACGCTTCTAGAAGTTTATGAAGCTGTAAACAATAATCCTTTCTTTGACATTCATCAAAATTCTAGCGATGAATGTATTGTAGGAAGACATATCAAATCAACTTTAAACTACGTCCTAAATGATATGGAAAATTCAATAAATAAAGAACTATCAAATAAAACTTTAGCAGATTGTATTGAACATATGAAAAATGAATTAACACCGGAGGAAATTGAACAATTATGAATACATTTGAAATTATCTTTAGTCCAACTGGAGGAACGAAAAAAGTAGCCGACATTATAAGTCAGGAATTGGGAAATGAGATCATAGAAGTTGATTTAACTAGTCCAACCCAAAATTTCTCCGATTATAACTTAACAGATGAAGATCTTGCTGTTATTGCAGTTCCTTCATATGGCGGCAGAGCCCCAGAAGTCGCAATTGATAGATTAAAAGAACTAAATGGAAATGGTGCCAAAGCGATTCTAGTAGTTGTTTATGGGAATAGAGATTATGAAGATACATTGATTGAGCTTTTCGACACAACTACAGAACAAGGGTTTGAGCCTGCTGGAGGAATCGCTGCAATTGCCCAACATTCAATTCTTCCCCAATATGCTTCAGGCCGACCAGATACTAAAGATGAAGCAAGTTTAAAAGGTTTCGTTAAATCTTTATTAGATAATCAGTTAAAACCTATTGATTCGGTTCCTGGTAATAGACCATATAAAAAAATAAGTAATCTCCCATTAGTTCCAAAACCATCCAAAAACTGTACCAAATGTAAAGTATGTGTGACTGTCTGCCCAGTTGATGCAATTGATCCAAATACTTTAAAAAGCGATAAAAAGAAATGTATCTCCTGTATGAGATGTGTAACGATTTGTCCTTCTAATGCTAGAAGTGTTAATAAACTTATGACAAAAGCTGCTTCGCTTGCTTTAAAAAAGGAAGCTACAGCCAGGAAAGAAAATGAACTATTTATCTAAGGAGTACTATGAAAGCTGCTTATTTTGACAAATATAATAAAGAAACAAAGTTAGAATTAGGTGAATTACCTATACCTGTAGTAGGTCCGGAAGACGTTCTAGTAAGAGTGGTCTATGCTGCTGTCAACCCAGTCGATGTTATGATGATTCACGGTGACCTAAAGCTTGTCATTCCTCATAAAGGTGTAGAAATAGCTGGAAACGAAATGGTTGGAATCGTTAAAGAAGTTGGTTCAAAAGTAAAAAACTTCAAAGTTGGCGAACGTGTTTTTGGAAGGATGCCAATAGATAAAGAAGGTGCTTTTGCGGAATATGTTTCAATTGATCAGGATCTAATCGCTCCTGTACCTGAAAAGTATACTGATGAAGAAGCTGCTGCTATCCCACTTGCAGCATTAACGATTATGCAGGCAATTGATCTATTAAAGCCAAAACCGGGAAGTACTTTATTTCTCTCTGGTGGAACTGGAAGTTTAGGTCAAATTGCAATCCCAATTTTAAAAGAACATGGCCTTAAAGTTATTACAAGCGGAAATGCTAAAAATAAGGAAAACGTTATGAAGCTTGGAGCTGACCAATTTATTGATTATAAAACTGAAGATTATTCAAAAATTTTAAAGAATGTTAATTATGTAATTGATACAGTTGGTGAAAAAGAGCTAACGAAAGAATTTGAAATCTTAAAACCAGGCGGACATCTCGTCTCCCTAAAAGGGATGCCAAATGAAGCTTTTGCGAAGAGGATGCACATGCCTAAGTTAAAACAACTCCTATTTAAAATAGCTGGTGGAAAGTACGACAGAATGGCAAAGAAGAAAAATGCTAAGTATGATTTTGTGTTTGTCGAACCAAATGGAAAGCAGCTTGAAGAAGGAAGCCAGATTCTAGCACAAAGAGATATTCATCCTATGATAGATAAAGTTTATGATTTAGAAAATATCAATGAAGCGTTAAAGAAAGTAGAAAACGGTTCCTCAAAAGGTTAAACCTTATTAAAAATCAGCTAAAGAAGCTAAAATGATTATTACCGAATTACAACCGAGAATAATTGGTTGTAATTTTTGGTTGGTATAGTTTTCTTCTCTACTAGCCAAATTCTAATATTTTAAATTAACCTCTTTCCTATTAATTTCACTTTTCAGTAGATTAATTAAAGCTTTAAAAGATATAGTAATATTCTTCAAATTTTCTAGAAACTAAAACCAGAGAATCACAAAAAGTGCCCGTAAGGACACTTCTTTTAATTAGTGGAATAGTTATGATTAATCTCCCAGATCAGCACCATTTGATTCAATAACTTGTTTATACCAATCAAAGCTCTTTTTCTTAGAGCGTTCCATTGTTCCATTTCCTTCATTATCACGGTCAACATAAATCATACCGTAGCGTTTCTTCATTTCACCCGTAGTAAAGGAAACTAGGTCAATGATTCCCCAAGGAGTATAACCAATGAGATCAACTCCATCATAGTCGACTGCCATTTCGCAAGCTTTGATATGTTCTCTTAGATAAGCAATTCTTTCATTATCCCAAATATCACCATTTTCATCTTTTACATCTACGGCTCCAAAACCATTTTCGACGACAAATAGTGGCTTATTGTAACGCCCATAAAGTAAATTTAGGGAATAACGAAGGCCAACTGGATCAATTTGCCATCCCCATTCGGTTGCTTTAACAAACGGATTATCTATTGCACCAGCAAAATTTTGAACAATATTATCACTAGCTTCAGCTTTCTTTTGATCTGTGCTTTGAACCGCCATAGACATATAGTAAGAAAGTGCTAGAAAATCACAAGTTCCTTCTTTTAAGATTTCCTTGTCGCCATCTAACATCTTAATGTTATAACCTTCACGTTCAAATTCTTTTAGAGCATAAGACGGATAATAACCACGCATGAATACATCCGAGAAAAATAATCTTTGATGCATTGTTTCTTCACAGGCCATAACATCATCCGGTTTACAGGAATATGGATAGATCGGAACAAATCCTAGCATACAACCAATCTTGAAATCAGGATTAATTTCGTGCCCCTTCTTAACAGCTAGTGCAGAAGCAATCAGTTCATTATGCCCTGCCTGATACATGACTTCTTTCGGATTTTCGCCTTCGATTAACTTAACGCCAGAATTTGTCCAAAGGAATAGTGGATTTTCAGTATCCATCTGGTTGTTGATCTCATTAAAGGTAATCCAGTATTTAACTTTATCTTTATAACGTTTAAAAACTGCTTCAGCAAAATTCATGTAGAAGTCAACTACTTTACGATTGCGCCAACCTCCGTATTCTTTAGCAAGGTGATAAGGCATTTCAAAATGGCTTAGTGTAATGACCGGTTCAATTCCATATTTTAGTAATTCATCAAACATGTCATCATAGAACTTTAGGCCTTCTTCATTTGGCTCTGCTTCATCCCCTTTTGGGAAAATACGAGTCCAGTTGATCGAAGTTCTAAAGCACTTTAGACCCATTTCAGCAAAGAGCTTTATATCTTCTTTATAGTGGTGGTAGAAATCGATCGCTTCATGGTTTGGATAAAATTCACCTTCAATAACACCATCTGTTATTTTTCTAGGAACCCCGTGAGCTCCAGCTGTCATAACGTCAGCAACACTTGGCCCTTTACCACCAGCATTCCAACCGCCTTCAAATTGGTGGGCAGCTACAGCGCCTCCCCAGAGGCAACCTTTCGGCATTGACATTTTCATAATAAACTCCTTTATTATAAGACCATTTTCTATAATTATATTACTTCGTTTTTATAAATGTATAAAGCGCTTTAAAAACGACCGCTCTTTATTGAATATTATGACTTCTTTAAGTTTTCCTACAACAAAATCTTAGCCGAAAAATTGAGTTGGACCGTTTCGAATGTAAACGCTAACATCAGATGAGAATAAAAATTATCTGAAATCGATATTTTCGTCGTATATTTTTAAAAAAAATTCCTCAATTATCAATCTAAAGCTTACTACTTTTTATGGGTTTACAAAATGAAATAACTTCAAGCGGCGAGGGAATGTTAACGTTTACACTCGAAACATCGCTGTTCTAATTTTTAAA
>CANQOZ010000082.1 GCA_947625585.1 uncultured Eubacteriaceae bacterium | reverse complement strand
GGGCTGTTCGCCCATTAAAGAGGCACGCGAGCTGGGTTCAGAACGTCGTGAGACAGTTCGGTCCCTATCCGTCGTGGGCGCAAGAGATTTGAGGGGAGCCGCCCCTAGTACGAGAGGACCGGGGCGGACGGACCGCTGGTGTGCCAGTTGTCCCGCCAGGGGCACCGCTGGGTAGCCAAGTCCGGAAGGGATAAGCGCTGAAGGCATCTAAGCGCGAAGCCCACCCCAAGATGAGATCTCTCACACCATTAAGGTGGTAAGGCCCCTGGAAGAAGACCAGGTAGATAGGCCGGAGGTGTAAGCGCAGCAATGTGTTTAGCTGACCGGTACTAATCGGCCGAGGCCTTGACCTTAATCTATGCTTCTTTTAAAGACCTGAAAAGTTAAAACCTTGTGGCTATAGCAAAGGTGATCCACCCAGAAACATCCCGAACCTGGAAGTTAAGCCCTTTAGCGCCGAGAATACTGCACTGGAGACGGTGTGGAAACGTAGGACGTTGCAAGGCTTTAATATAATCCTCAGTAGCTCAATGGTGGAGCACTCGGCTGTTAACCGATAGGTTGTTGGTTCGAGTCCAACCTGGGGAGCCATTTTTTAGAAATTGATAGATAGTGGCAAATGAGGTTGCCACTATTTTTTTGGACTTTTATGTTAACGTTTACACTCGAAACGGCCAAATCAATAGATTATTTGCTAATGACTTATTTAATCCAATGAGCATTTAAATTGAATGAAAAAATAAAATTAAGCTATTTTAAAGATTTTAAATATCAAAGATAGTATGAAATATCTGAATTGCGGTTTTATTACCAATATTGTTATAGCCTGCTAATAAGGGTATACACAGATTAATCCATTGAGATATACGATCTTTATCTATATATTGAACATTCCAATATTCTTTAAGTTCTGTTTCTTCTGTTGAGTTTATCGTTTCAACAATTAAATCTTTATATTTAACTAATCTTCCTAAAACCGCTGGAACTCTTATAGTTAATCCACTTTTGAGAGTAAAATTAATTTGTCCTCCAGAAGAAAAGCTATCTCGTACATTCCCTGTTACTATATTATTTTCAGTAACTAACCACATTAAGAATCGATTATATTTATTTCTATTTGAGAATCCTAATAGTTCAGGAAAAAGTCCTAGGGCTTTTGCTGTAATTCGTTCTTTTTCACTCAAAGATAAAGTTGAAAATAATTTTAATTTTTGATCAAAGATTTTATCTTTATTATTTTGTGACCACCAGAGAGATTCTCCATCTTTTAAAGATTCTCTACTTTTCGTTGCTATTAATTCTACTTGTTTTGTATTAGGTAATCTTCTAAAATCATCATATGAAATACCTAAAACCTCAAAAATAGTTTTAACTTTCTTCTCCTGAATTTTCATATCAATATGATAACGAGGCGAATGATCAACGACAATTCCTGAAATACATTCCTCATATGGTTTTGATTTAAATTCAATAGGAGAGCTCATCTTTCCAAAAGTTATGTAAATTCGGTCAATATTGGTTACTCTTGTTCCTTCAAAAATGGAATTACCAAATCCGTCCCATTTATTTAGTTGAGTACTTTTAACCTCTGTTCCATAATATTTACCAGCAATAATATCAGGGAATTTATGACCTGAGACGAGTTCAATAGTTCCTTCAAATGGAGTTCCTTCAGCCGAATATTTCATAGCTTCATAAACTATTTTTTCAACATTTTTGGCTGAAGTATTGAGAAAATAATTTGGTTTATTGATAGTCAAATCATTAAGATGATTTGTTGAGTTTCTCATTAATGTTTGAAATTCTGGATAATTGATTTTATTATTTGTACTAATTACGAGATTATTCATGAAGTTATTTAAAGTATAGATTCCATTTATTTTGAAGATTTTGGGCAATATGATAAGCCATCAAAGGTGGAACTGCATTACCGATTAACTTATATGCATTTGATCCACTAACTCCTGGATTATTTTTAGTTCGTTTAATAATAAAGTCATAGTCATCTGGAAAGGTTTGAATTCTTGCACATTCACGAACTGTTAATCGCCTTTCAGGAAGACCACGATCTAATTCATCTTGATGTTTTCCACCATGTTCCCGGGATAATCTCCGAAATTCAATATTACCATGATGTTCAGCTCTAATTGTGGGCCCACATTTATCAAGTTTTATTTCACTTTGACCTTGACAGTGTTTTCCCATAAAACGAGCTTTAGAGAAAGTCTTTTGAGCAGGATCAGTAGCTACATCTGGTTCTAATAAATCGGATAAAACTGTTCTACAAGAAACAGGAGGTAGCTTTCCCTCTCCATGAGTAGTATTTGGATATGGGTTATACTTTTCTTCAATGTTAGTTAAACTCAGGTTATTCAAAGCCGATTCTTTTAAAGCTGACTTATTAAACCCAATAAAGAATATTCTTTCTCTACTTTGAGGAACACCATATTGCCAAGCTTTTATTATTTGAGCTGGAACAATTAAATAACCATTTCCATCTGCACTAGAAAAATCATTCTGAATTATTTGTAATGTATCACCTAGGTTTGTTAAACCTTTTACATTTTCAGCTATAAACATTTTTGGTTTAACAATTTCAATAACTCGGCGCATCCACTTATACAATTCACCTCTATTTACAGAAATGTTTTTTTGGGGGGAGATTCTTCTACCTTCATGATCAATAACAGAATTAAATCCTCTTCGTTTACCTGAGACGGAGAAATCATTACAAGGGAAACCACCAGTTATTATATCGATATCCTTTGGAAAGATGATCTCTCCAGAAATCTCTCGTTCAACTAGATCAACAATACTATCTAAATGAAAAATTCCAGAAATATCTCTCTTTTTACCAAAGTAATTGGTCCAAGCTGTCATTGCATCTGTTCTAATATCATTAGCAAATACAGTTTCAAAACCTGTTGGTTTGAGAAGATAATAATTTGATGTTTCTTTTTCAATCCAATTAGAATTATTATTAGGATCAATTAGGGATTTTGGAATTAAAAAATTTCCCTCCATACCGAGGTCCATTCCACCTGCTCCAGAAAATAAAGAAAGTACTTTCATAAATAGAAGATGTATTCTTATTTAGAAATACATCAATCCTCCTTGAAGATCAATCAAAGAATAGCTTGTTAAATACAATTTTTATAGAACCTGTCATAATTATAACTTAAGTGGAGTTTTGGTTAAAAAGAGAAATAAAAAAAGTACCCCAATGGGATACTTCTATTTAGTTGTCTTCTTTAATAGTCCGTCGAACTTCACGGACTACTCCTAAAATAGTTAAACGATCTCTTGAATTTGTAACGAAGAATTCACCTTCGCCATCCTGATAGGATACTGGCTGAGCTAATATTCCATTACTTTTATAGAATATTCTTTTAACTTCAGCATTATTATAGTGAGACTGAACAAGAGCATAATCTCCACTATCACAATTATTTCTAACTTCAATTATTAGGATATCATTCGGTAAGAATATTGGATTATAGTCATTACTTGTAATTCTAAAACCAACAAATTCTTTACCGGTATCTGTATATTTTGAACCTAATTCTTCATAACCATATTTATCCTGAATGTTCGCCCATTCAATTCCTGGTGGAACTGAATTATATACAACAATTTCACCATCTTTTTTAAGTCTTTTAGAATCAACATTGAGCAAATAATCAGTTGTTACAGCATAAATTTCAGCTAATTCTTTAATTGTATTAACATCAGGATAATTTTTATTGGTTTCCCACTGACTAACTGCAGTTTGAGAAACCCCCAAACGTTCTGCTAGGGTTGATTGTGATATATTTTTAGCTTTTCTTAATTGTCTAAACTTATTCATAACCATCCTTTTTTAAAAGTTTTTATTATTTTAACACATTAAGTTTAGATTTTAAATAGAATTAACTATAATTGAGCTAAACTATTAAAAGTTAAATTTTTATTACTTTCAAAAAGTTATAAAGGAGCGATTTCCATTAAAAATTGTGTAAAATAATTAAAATTAAAACGAATAAAAGGTTTTTAAGATGATTTTATCGGATACAACTATAAAGAGGCTATTAAAAACAAAGGAATTGGAAGTAACACC
Organism: uncultured Eubacteriaceae bacterium; assembly: GCA_947625585.1. Lineage (GTDB taxonomy): Bacteria > Bacillota > Clostridia > Eubacteriales > Eubacteriaceae > CANRHG01. Next base: position 1,345 of record CANQOZ010000082.1, on the reverse strand, counting down.
ATTATCTGAATCGCAGATACAACCAGCTTCCATTGATTTAAAATTAGGAAATCATTTTTTAAAGTTAGATGAAAATGCTTTTTCAACCATGTCAATGACAGACGAAATAAATTATATCTCGTTTGAGAGTAATGAGATTATTATACCGTCGAATTCCTTTCTATTAGCCACAACAAAAGAATATATAAAATTACCAAACAATTTGACTGCTTTTGTAGAAGGCCGTAGTTCCATTGGAAGAATGGGTTTATTTATCCAAAATGCTGGATGGGTCGATCCCGGTTTTAAGGGAAAAATAACATTAGAATTATTTAATGCTAATAGATTACCGATAAAACTATTAGCAGGTCGACGGATATGCCAGTTAGTTTTTGCTCAGTTAGAAGAACCAGCCGAAAGATCTTACAATGGAAAATATCAGGGGCAAAAAGAAGCGGTAGGAAGTCGAATTTATTTAGATAATGAAAATTCAGAATGAAGTCTATTTGGACAATGCAGCAACAACACAAGTATATGATGAAGTAATCAATATAATAGATGAATCGCTAAGGAATTCCTTTTATAATCCATCTTCTGAATATAAACCAGCAATTGAAACTGGAAAACAGATTGAAAAGGCTAGAAAAGAAATAGCTAATCAACTTGGTTTTAATCCTGATGAAATTTACTTTACTTCAGGAGCTACTGAGTCAAATAATACTATTATTAGGGGAGTTGTTGAAAAGGCAAGGAAACCTTTTAATATAGTCACGAGTAAAATCGAACACCCTTCCATTATGGAAGTTTTAAAATTCTATGAAGGCAAAGGAGTCGATATTCGATATGTTTCAGTAGACAGTTTTGGAAATTTAGATATAGAAGAGCTTCGTGAAAGTATAGATGAAAATACAGCTCTTGTTTCAATCATGGCTGTTAATAATGAAATCGGGACTATCCTAGACTTAGACAAGGTTAAGGAAGTTATAAAAGAGAAGAACCCGAATGCTATTTTTCATACCGATTATGTTCAAGCTCTTTTAAAGACCAATCCTGATCAATTAGACTTAAAAAAGTTAAAACCTGATGCTGTTTCAGTTACTGCTCATAAAATTCATGGACCAAAAGGAATCGGAGTTTTGGCTTTAAGGAAAAATAAGAAGATAGCTCCTTTAATCTTAGGTGGTGGACAGGAAAGAAATTTTAGATCTGGAACCGAAAATGTTCCTGGAATACTTGCTTTTGCTAAAGCAATTGAGCTTTTGTCCGAAAATTTAGAAGAAAAAAATAAAAAGCTACAGAAACTCAAGGATTTATTAATTGAAAGAATTATGTATGAATTAGATGATGTTTCTGTTAATTCTCCTGA
>CANQOZ010000081.1 GCA_947625585.1 uncultured Eubacteriaceae bacterium | reverse complement strand
ATTAATTAAAATTGGTCCATAAAATGAGTAATCTCTATGAGCAATAGCATTAACAACTATTTCTCCAATTAAATTTTTTGGATAATCTAATTTTTCATATTCCAGATCTTTAAAATATTTTGTTGAATTTTGAAGTTCACTACTAAAGAAATGAAAGATATCGCAGAGTTGTTTTAAAACTGATCCTTTAAATTCTTTTCTGAAGGTTGCATCAATAAAATTGTGATCCGAAAATCCACTTAAATAAATATCAAATGGATTTTGATCGGAAAAAAGTAAAGCTAGATTAGTAAATTTACTATCATCTTTTTTAAATAAATCAAATAACTTATCTTTCTCAACCTTATAGTTTTTTAATTTTATAAAATTCTCTACTTCTTCAAATGTTAAATTCTGATTTTTAGAAGGCGAATCTTCAAAATTTTTACCTTTTAATCTTTGATTCATATACTCCTTTACAAAAATTCTACTTTTTTCTACTAATTCCACTAAAAGTAGTAGAATTTTCTACTATTACAGTAGAAAAAGTAGAATTTTCATTTTTAGTATTTGAAATTAATAAAAGTTCTACAAAGTAAAAGTATCAGGATGATAACCGGAATGACCCATTTCAGGAAGATTATAAATTTCATTTACTTCAGATTCTGTTAATTCAAAATCAAAAACCTCAATATTATCTTTTATATGTTCCTTTGAAGTAGCTTTTGGAATTGGAATAACCTTCTCTTGAATAATAAATCTTAGGATAATTTGCGAGATACTTTTATTATACTTTTCTGCTAGTTGTTCTAAAATTGGAGTATTATCAACTCGACCACGAGCAAGTGGAGACCATGCCTGAACTAAAATTCCGTTATCTTGACAAAAGTTTACTGTATCTTTTTGAAGATATCCAGGATGAAATTCAATCTGATTAACAGCTGGAATTACTAAGGAATCCATAATTGGCTGTAAGTATTTTGGTGTAAAATTTGATACTCCGATTGCTTTTGTTTTACCGCTTTCCATAAGTTTAATCATTACTTCCCAAGCACTTCGATTTAACTTGTTAAACTCATAAGAAATCAATTCATTAACAGGCCAATGAAGTAAGAACAAATCAAGATAATCCGTTTGTAAATTCTTTAACGATTGATCTAAAGAATCTTCTATATTATTGTTAATAATGTCACTAGGCCAAACTTTTGTTGTTAAGAAGAAACTTTTACGATCATAATTTTTTAGGGCCTTTCCAACTTCAATTTCATTATTGTACATTTGTGCAGTGTCAAATAGACGATAACCACAATCATAAGCGGTTTTAATACAATTTTCTAATTTTTCATTAGGAACTTTATAAGTTCCAAATCCTATAACTGGAATAGTGTCATTATTATTTAATTTATAATCCTTCATCTTACTTTACCTGAATCCAAACATTATTATTTCATAATTTTATATCCAATGTTTCACGTGAAACATTACTAAATATGGAAAAGAATTATAATTTAATAGCTTTCATCCAAATTCTTGTAAAATCAAGATACCATTTATTGTTGATAAACAAACTGTCTCGGAGATGATTACAGTAGTTTTTAAGATTTTGTTTCTATCATTCTCAGGAATATCATCAAACGGTGATTTTATAAATGTTCTAATCCAAGATTCAATTCCACCAGGATTTTCAAGCTCCGATAAATGTATAAAGTATAGAATCATTACAACTCAAAAGTCGTCTATTTCAGACAGATAGAATATTCAGATATTGATGAATAAAAAAATTAATAATGGTAATCAATCTTTTCAAATCCTTCTAATAAAATAGTATGAACTGTTTTAAAATAATTGATACTTCCAAATTTAAAGCAAGATTATCTCCAGGTTTAAATTCGAATTGAGATTCTTATTAAAGTTTTTAATCTTCTCCACCTATCTAATGAAATACAGCATTGAAAAAAATTAAATCAACTGGCTCTTCTAATTGAAATGTTAAGGCATTCTCATTCCTAAAAGTTAGCTCAGGATAATTGTTTTTAGATATTTCAATTATATTTCTTGAATCGTCAATTCCAATTGTTGAAACGCAAAGTCATTAAATTTTTTTAAATTTTCAGCTCTGTAAGCTATATCTAATCCTGTTAATCCTTTAGAACTAGGAGTAACTAAGATTAAAATGTTTTCGCCATAATTAGATAAATACCGAAAAGTATCTGAATACTTTCAAGCATCCCAGTTTATATTCATTACTATTCCTCATAAACAAGGTTAGTGCTAATGTTTCACGTGAAACATTTTAAATCAAAGTATTTGTATCCAAAATGTAATATTCTGTTCTAACTTGAACTAAATCAAATTTTACCGAAATAAATGGGTATAAAAATTCTTAATCTTAAAGATCATTGGCGATCTATAGATTGGAATTGAAATGGAATTTTTAAAAAGTAAAAAAGTTAGATTTTGGGTTTCAATTTCTATATTAGCTTTCTTTTTATTAGCAATTGTAATTTATGCTAAGCACTTTGGAAGTATAGTTATATGGATTTGGAACGCTATAAGTTCACTAGTTCTAGGTGGCTGTATCGCCTTCGTAATTAACATTTTAATGAGTTGGTTTGATGACAAAGTATTTTATAGAATAAGCAATCCAAAAATAGCAAGAACATTAAGCCTAGTTTGTTCTTTATTAATAATACTTATTGTTTTTGTAGTTTTAATATTAATAATTGTTCCACAATTAATTGAAGCTTTAAGATCATTAGCTGTTAAGATACCTGGAATATTAAATTATCTTGAAACAGAACTAGCTAATATTACAAGCCGTTATCCCGCACTATCTAGAAGAATAACAGATACTAAATTATCAACGAGTACTTTTAGTAATTCAATTAGTCGGTTCTTGAAAGATGATCTACCAAAGACATTAACAGGCACCTTTTCTATAGTATCTAAAACTACAAAAAGTATTACTTCTATTGCTATAGCTATTCTTTTTAGTTTATACCTTCTAATGTATAAGGAAAGTTTAAAGAAGCAAAGCGAAGAAATAGTATATGCATTGTTTAATAAAGCTCATGCTAATAGGATCTTCTACATTGCTCATTTAACTAGTGATGATTTTAAATATTTTATTTTTGGTAGAGTATTGGATGCTTTCATTATGGCTGTTGCTTACTTGATTATTAGTTTAATCTTAAGATTGCCATACAGTTTAATGATTACATCAATAATTGCAGTTTTCTCTATTATCCCTCTATTTGGAGCCATAATATGCTGGGGAATTGGATTTTTCTTGATTGTTACGGTTAATGTTTTTCAGGCTATAATCTTCTCAGTCGTTATATTATCGATTCTCTTTATAACTAGAAACTTTATCTATCCAAAACTAATTGGGGATTCATTAGGATTACCTGATCTTTGGGTTTTAGGAGCTGTAGCTATTGGCGGTAAACTTTTCGGATTAATAGGAATGTTAACAGCTGTTCCAATATTCTCGGTCTTATATCGATTATTTAGTGAATTTGTTCAAAGAAAATTAAAACAGAAAGATGTTAAGGTAGTTAATACTACTTTTAACTGGACAGAATACGATCCTGAAACAAATGAATTTGATAAAAAGAATTCCTGAAGCCTAGCTTCAGGAATTCTTTTTAATCCATAATCATTTAACACAATTAACAATTAAGTGAATTTCTTAAGAGCATTATCAGATATAAGAACTTTCTCAACTTCTCCAATATACTGAATGCTGTAATCCTTTTGTGGATATGTTCGACTATTTATTTCTTCATTTTCGAAATTATTATCTTCGAATGGGTCTCGATACAATTTTTTGCAAATAAAAACTATTTCAGCATCATCAACATAAGGGATTCCATTGATAAAGCTTGCTTTCATATTAACAGCTTTGAGTTTATCTTCATCTCTTCCGGAATGCGATCCAAGATACATTAACTGTTTTTTGAAATTTTCATCATAAACTGAAACAGTAAAATAATCCTGTTCATCAATAAACTGCCTTGTATATCTTTGTGGGCGAATAAAAATTGAAATAACTGGAGCTCCAAAAAATCCTTGTTGTCCTTGTAAACTGTTCCACAAGGAACCAAACTCAATCCAAGCAATCGTTAAAGTATTGTATTTATTTTCATCACCTGCAGTAGCTAAGGCCCAATCTTTGGCTACTAATCCAAATGGGTTAAATCTTAAATCATAAACTGAAATTTCCTTCATCATTTTTCCTCTATGAATAATTTAAACACAATAATCTTCATTATTTATTCAATTTGAATTTAATCATTCTTTCATTCTAATATGGTTTTTCTATTTTTATTTAAGATGATCTAGTATTTTCTGGAAGTGGTGTCCCACTTGGAACTAACCTAACTGATAATGACTCAATATTAAGATGGTTTCCAGTTGTCCCTGCTAAGGCACCATCACTTACCCAATCTTGCCAACCTAGATTTTGGATATGAGCTTGATATTGAACAGAATAATTATTTGCGTTTGGTCCTGCCAATTTTATATGAACTGCCTCAATTTGTAGATTTTGATGCATTGTTCCTGCATAAGTTCCAGAAGAAACCTGATCCATCCATCCCAAATTCTCAACATGTACATCATAGACAAGTTGGACTCCTTCAATTGGCGTTGATAATCTAATTCCTTCTAATCCAAGATTTCGACCGGTAGTACCAGCAATAGCATCATTACCGACAGTTGGAAGGACAAATCCGAGATCCTGGCTATAAGCTGTTACAGCTATTTGATCACTCCAGTTCTGTTCAGATAAATAATTATAATTTCCATTAAAAATCATCTCACCATTCTGTCCAGTTACAGTTGAACCATATACGTGAATTTTAATATTAGATGCTTGATCATAATAATTATTAACAGGATTATTATTAACCGGGAAAGTTTGTTCAAAAATTCCACTGCCTGGTTCGGTTTCTGTAGCAACTTTAGCATTTATATCTGTTTGACCAAGATTACTCCATGTAAAAATGCTAACCTGTTTTGCTTTCTCTGTAGCATTTATTGCTGAATTAGGAACTGTTCGAACTTGAACAGTATAATAATCCGGTGAGGTTGAAATTATATTTACCTGATTAGCTACGAGTGAACTATTTGAAACTACAACAGGTACAGTCGTTGAAATATTTCCCACATTTGCAGTAATAATAGCAGTCCCTTCATTAACTGCTGTTACTATTGCCGAATTGTTAGGTCCTGGAGTTATTGTAGCAACAGATTCTGGCTCAATCTTCCATCCAACCTGAACTGACATACCAATTGGAAGAATTTTAGCAGTTATAGTTGATGAATTAATTCCACCTGAAACAGTTGAAAGATTAATAAATTCAGGATCGAGTGAAATGGAATCAACTGTATTTACAACTGGTTTCAGTGTTATTTCAGGATTTAACGGTTCATCTCTTATCCCCCGATCTAATATAAAAGTATTTAACTGATTTAACGAATTTTGAGCTAATTGTAAAGTTTT
>CANQOZ010000080.1 GCA_947625585.1 uncultured Eubacteriaceae bacterium | reverse complement strand
GAATAAGAATTAATTAAAATTTTAAGAGAAAATGCTTTAGTTTGAACCAAAACAATCAGAAAACCTCAATTGGATTAATTAAAAATTCGATTTTACTTAAGCCATCCATCTGGATGGTTTTTTTGAATTAAATTTACTATTTAAACCTGATCTTTTTGTTTAACTATTTTATAAGTTAGCAGTATAAAATCGAGAGGTAACAATGACCGGTTTATCTTTATTTTCAGGTGCAGGAATAGGAGAAACTTACTTATCTCGTATTGGCGTAAATATTATAGTTGCTAATGAGATTAATCCTAAACGTGCTGAATTATATCGGCACTTATATCCGAACTGTAAAATGATATGTGGAGATATTACTGATAAAGAAATTTATAATAGTATTATTGAAAATGCTTTAGGTGTTGACTTCTTAATAGCTTCTCCACCATGCCAAGGTATGAGTATTGCTGGTAAAAATAGACACCAAGATACAATGGTTAAAGATAACCGTAACTATTTAATAAATTATGTGATTTCAGCTATCAGTGACTTAAAGCCGAAATTTGTCTTTATTGAAAATGTACCTACTTTATTAAAATTTCAATTGCCGTATAAAGGGGAATTGTATTCAATTACAGATATTTTAAATGACTTATTTGGTCAAGAATACAATATTAACAGTAAAATCGTTGATTCTTCTGATTATGGAGTCCCTCAAACTAGACGAAGAGCTATTATAAAAATGTGTATCAAAACTGAAAATTGGGAATGGCCCGAACCTGAGATCGTCAAAGTCACTGTAAAAGATGCAATAGGTAATCTTCCCTCTCTTGAATCAGGTGAGAAATCGGAACTCAAATGGCATTTTGCTCGGAAACATAGTAAAAATAATATTTTATGGATGAAACATACTCCAACAGGTAAATCTGCGTTCTCGAATGAAGTTTACTTCCCTCAAAAAAAAGATGGTACTCGAATAAAAGGTTATAACTCATCGTATAGAAGAATAAAATGGAATGAACCAGCACCAACAATTACTATCCGAAATGATTGTATAGCCTCTCAAAGAAATGTTCATCCAGGAAGGAAGTTAAAAGATGGAACATATTCTGATGCTCGTGTTTTAACTCCTCTTGAATTAATGCTTCTTACTTCCCTACCAGCAAATTGGGATATTCCGGATGATACCCCGGAATTATTAATTCGACAAGTTATAGGTGAATCCATACCTCCATTAATGGTTGAAAAAATTGTAGGAAATATTGAATGTCTGAAAAATTAAAAGCGATCTCCCTTTTTTCTGGAGCAGGAATTGGAGAATTAAAACTACCTAAAGATAAAATTGAAGTTATTGCAGCTAATGAATTAATTCCTAAAAGAGCTCAATGTTACTCTCATTTTTATCCAGAAACTGAAATGATTTGTGGTGATATTACAGATAAAGTGGTTAAAAATAAGATCATCGAAATTGCAAATAAGAAACAAGCCGATCTACTTTTAGTCACGCCACCATGTCAAGGCGTTAGCACTTTAGGAAAAAATAAGAAACAATTTCAGTTTGAAAATGACAATAGAAATTTTTTAATTCTTGAAGCTTTAGATATTATCGATTCTTGTAACTTCGATTATATTCTCATTGAAAATGTTCCAAGATTTATAAAAATGTATTTTCCGTTCGAACATGATTATTTCACTTTGGAACAGATTTTAAACCAAAAGTTTAGAACTAAATATAATATTGAAGTTAAAGTATTAAACGCCAAAGATTATGGAGTTCCTCAATTAAGACCACGGGCAATTATTAAACTTTGGAAAAAAGGAAAATACTGGGCTTGGCCAAAAAAAGATGATGAAATTACTCTTGAAGAAGCAATTGGTTTCTTACCGTCATTAGAACCAGGTGAAGATTCAGGAATAAAATGGCATTATGCAAAACCAGAAAATCCTAGAGCCGTATTAGCTATGAGACATACAAAATCCGGTCAAAGTGCTATTAAAAATAAAGTTTTTTATCCAAAAAAAGAAGATGGAACTCGAATAAAAGGATTTCATAATACATTTAAACGTTTAGAATGGGATAAACCTTGTCCTGCTAGAACAACCTATTGCGGTAGTATTAGCTCACATAACAATGTTCATCCTGGTCATCTTCTAAGTGATGGGACTTATTCTGATCCAAGAGTTTTAACCTTACTTGAAACATTTATTGTTTCTTCTATTCCAGAAGATATCGATTTTCCTGATGGAGTAACTGATTCTTTCATAAGAACAATCATTGGAGAAGCCATTCCTCCACAACTTATGAAACGAATTATTGAACTAATAGGAGTTAATGATATTGACACAATTTCAAAAACGAGATAAATGGATTCTTTATAAACATACTTCAAATTTTGAACTTATTAAAGCGGTTGCTTTAGATGTTAAAAATAATTGTGGTACAAACATTAGTGAAAAAGAACGACATCGAATGCAAGATCGCTTGTCAGCCTTAAAAATGTATAAACCTCGTAATTCTAATAAACCATTAGATTCTATCAATCATCGAATTAATACATTAGAATATTTTATGTTTGGATATGAGGATAATAGTAATGGAAGTAAATCTAAAAAATTTATTTTTAGTCCTCTTGGCAACTTGTTTTTAGAGCATATAAATGAACCAGAAAAATTAACTAAAATTTTTACTACAATGCTCTTTGGAATTCAATTTCAACATCCTGCTAATAATACTCCTTCATGTTTTCAACTTTATCCATTTCGTTTAATTTTTCAACTTCTAACAGATAAGCGTTTAGATTACCGTCTCTATAATGATGAATATGTTTATTTTATTGCTTATCAAAAGACAATTAATAGACAAAGTTATGAAGAATTAGTTAATAGTATTTTGGAATTTCGAAAACAAGATAAAAACGAAATTGTTAATATCCTAAAAATTGATGAATACAATTATGTTAATCCTTGTTACGAATGGCAGTATATACAAACATTATTTGAAAAAATTGGAATAATAGACATTTTTAAAGGTGAAGAATTAGTTAAACTTACTCATCGTCAAAGACCAAATAGCACAAGTAAACCTACAAAAAGAACGTTGACAACCGGCTATATAACTCTAACTGAACAAGTAAAACCATTTATAGAACGAATGTTATCTGTTTATTCGTGTTTCCAAACACCTCTTCAACTTAATGATCCCAAAAGAATGAGATTTGATGTTATCAAGGAAATTTATTCGTTTTATCCTAAAATCTTAATAGAAGAAATTAGTGAAGTTGATGATTTACAGATTAAATTATTAGAATTACCAAAATTAATAAAGGAGTATTCTAAAAATCCTGAAAATAGAACAGCTCGTCTTTTTGAAGATGTTTTAGAAGACGGTTTTAATCTATTTTATAACGTTGAAGCAAAAAAATTAGGTGGAGCAGGTCAAACGGATATTGAATGTCTTTATTTAACCAAAAATAAAAAATTTGCTGTTGAAGCAAAAGCAAGACACGATAAGCTTAAAGAACTTAGTGCAGGAAGATTAAAATCCCATCGCGAAAAAATAGGTGGAGATTATACGATTGTAATAACTCCTTATTTTGTACCAGCAGTAGAACTCGACATTAGAGATAATCCAATTGTGATAATTCTTGCTAATACATTTAGTGAGTATTTGTACAATCATCTTTACCACGATGTGCGAGATTTAGATTTCGAAGATTTTGATAATATTATTATAAATAATCTTGGCTATGATATAAGTAAACTCATTTCTGATATAACAATAGAAAAATTTGGAACAAAAAGTTAATTGTTTAAATTAATGAATGATAGTAAATATTACATTGATGAATTTTCTGCTACTTCATTTTGTGAAGAATCAGCAAGAATAAAACTAGAGAATAAGTATAGAAATCTGCTTGAAGTCAGTAAAAACTTTAATCGACGAAACGTCAGTTACCAAGCGAATAAAGATCTTGGTATTTATAATTGGTTCAAATTTAAAGAAGCTTTTTCAGATGAACTAGTTAAAATTTTATTGAGTAGTTTCAACTTATCAAACGACAGCATAATTCTAGACCCCTTCGCTGGTTCAGGAACAACTTTGTTTTCAGCTGCTACTGAAGGAATTAATAGTATCGGTTTCGATATTATGCCATTTTCAAAAATTATAATTGATGCAAAAACGAATTTAGAAAACTATGACTTAAATGAATTAAAAAGCTTGATAGATGATTTTCATAATTTAGAAATTCCAAAAAATTTTAATAAAAGAACCCATTATGTTCCTATTACAAAAGATGCTTATCCCGATAGTAATGATCATTTCTTAGCTTTTATTTCAGATTGGATTGAAAACAAGACTATAACTCGAGAACTTAAGAATTTATTTTTAGTTAGCGTCCTGAATTCCCTAGAAAACAGTAGCTATACAACTAAAAAAGGACAATATCTTGGTTGGGATAGTCGATCTAAAAAAGTAATTGATCGAAATAACTATAGAATTAAAAATGGGTTAAAACCTTCTAAACCTTTAACTGTCCGGAAAGATATTGAAAATATAAGAGATTTAATTCTAGAGGATTTGAATCAAAAGTTCGAGGATATTAAAAAATTTAGAAAAGTAAACAATTTAACCGGAAATATCAATTTTCAATTAAAAAATAGTCTTTCTGGATTACCAGAATTAGAATCCAATAGTGTCGATTCTGTCATTACCTCTCCCCCATACTGTAATAGATATGATTATACTCGTACATATGCATTAGAACTCGCATTTTTAGGATTAAGTGATCAAGAATTAAAAGAACTAAGACAAGAACAACTTAGTTCAACTATTGAAAATAAGTCAAAATTGGAAATATTAAAACAGATTTATTCTTCAAAAGATCGAATAGATGATTACAAATTCATTCTAAAAACTGTCCAACAAAATCTAACATATAAAGAAATTCTAAAAGCTTTAAATGAAAGGAAGATTCATGGTGATTTAAATAATAATGGAATAATCAGAATGGTAGATGGATATTTCACTGAATTATCGTTTATAATTTTTGAACTGTTCCGTATTTGTAAACCAGGAGCTTATGTTGTAATGGTTAATGATAATGTTCGATATGGAGGAGAAATTATACCAGTAGATTTTCTGTTAACTGAATTAGCAGAAAGTTTTGGATTTGAGCCAGTGAAAATTTACTGTATTGAACAACTAAAGGGAAATAGTAGTCAACAGATGAAACGTTTCGGAAAAGTAAATCTTCGTAAAAGCATTACTATTTGGAGAAAACCATTATTGTAATAATGAGTGGTAAGTTCTTTGAAAATAAAAGAAATAAAATTCAGAATAGACTGAGTTAAATCCTAAAATTTATAAAAATTTAAAAATTTCTTGAAAATTTTATTCTAAAATCGTAGATTTTGAGCAAAATTCGTTACTTTTAGAGAAATTTACAATGTAGTAAAATTTTTACCCTGATTGTAGCTAAGATAACATAATTTTTCTAATAAAATCGGAAGTAATCGTTTAAAACTTACGAAATTCTTATCTTTTTGCTGTTTTTCTCCTAAATTC
>CANQOZ010000079.1 GCA_947625585.1 uncultured Eubacteriaceae bacterium | reverse complement strand
ATTATTTCTGAGAAGAAGTGTTTAACTAGTTGCATCATATACTGTTTAAGACTTAATAATTATCTTGAGAAATAATGGGTTTCAAAAATTTTAGAACAGCCAAATTAGATAGAGATAACAAACTTAAGTTAAGTTAAAAAAATAATAAAAAGTTTACTAGAAAACGTTTCAATCTCTTGTTTTATCTAGCATTTAAAGTTAATATTTTCAATTGCAGCTTTGTTACATTTCTTTTAAAAATTGATTAAAAATTTGGAATTGGTGGCAGAGGTTATTTAGTTTTGAATAATTTAAATTCTTAACTATATAGAGATTAATTCTTTGGCTGAATAGCTATTAAGATAACTTGTCCAGAGCAGGGGAGTTTTAAAAAACTCAATTGGTTTTAAGCAACTTATTAAAGTTTATTACTTTTTGAGAAAAATTAAAACCTTGATTCCCTGCTCAAACTCAAGGATCAAGGTTTTCTTCCTTTTTTAGCTACTTTTAACGCACCCCCTGTTACTTATTTCTTCCGAATATATCTCATATTCCGAAGATGTATCTAAATTGTAACAATCAATTACATATTTTAGCAGATAATCGAGAGAAGTTTAAGTCTTTTTAAAAAAAATCGTTACAATTGTTACAATTATGATATAATTCCAGTGTCGGATAGTTCCGGATTTTAAAAGAAGAGATGAAAGCTAAGGAGGTACTCATATTTTATCAAGTTCTAGAAAAGAAAAATTAATAGTAGTAATTAGCTTAGCTCTGATGATAATCGGAATGTTTACTGTTTATTCTGCTTATACACGAGCTAATCAAAAAGTTGTTGTTATCAACCCAGGTCACAGCATGGGTTACGATTCAGGCGCTACTAGCCCATACATTTCTGAAGCTCAAGTTAATCAGGAAGTAGCAGGTAAAGTCGTTCGACAGCTTAATTCTTTAGGATATAAAGTATACATAACACATACTACTGATATTGAATTACAGAACCAGAAGCTATTATCCCAAAGGGATGCTTCATACTTAAGGAATGTTGGTCCGGCTATGAAAACCGTCAATCCGGACTTAACAATATCGATCCACCACAATTCTGGTGGTACAAGTTCTTCAGGTTATGAACTCTACTGGAGTAGTTATCGTGACTACGACACAGAAGGAGTTTATACAGTTCCTGGATTATGGTCTACAGGGGAACTCGCATACAGAGATTCTTCACCAAGACCGGAAGCTACTCGTTCTAAGGAATTTGCTGAATGTATGAAGAGACACCTTGATGGTGAACCAAACCTTGCATTTAGGAAAATAGTGGAAAGAAATGACTATGTTCCAGCTCACTCCACTTGTCCGTCAATCCTTTATGAAGGTGGTTATCTATCAAATCCTTCAGAAGCTCAATACCTTTCAACAGAAGCTTACAAAATAGAAGCGGCTAACAGAATCACTGCTGCTATCAATGAATTCCTAGGTGGAAGCGGCGGTACTGGAACTACAACAACTCCTACCTCTAACGATAGGGAAACACCAAGAATCAATAATGTTTATTCAAGTGCTACGAATACAAGCTCACTTGAATTCAGTTTAGAAGCTAACGTATCTGATAATGTTGGTGTTTCAGTAGTTAGATTTGCTACATGGACTGAAGCAAATGGACAAGACGATATCGTTTGGAAGGAAGGTACTAATAACGGAAACGGAACATTCTCCTGTTCCATAAGTGCTACTGAGCATAATATGGAGTCTGGCTCATACATTACCCACGTCTATGCTTATGATGCAGCTGGTAACTACACCGCTGTTGAAGCTCCAAGGGTTACTATTTCTGGACAAGCCGTTAGAAGCGGTGTTTCAGTTGAAAAGCTAAACTCTTCAATGGCTGTAGCTTATGCTAATAATCTCGGAAGCACAAATGGATATAAATTCGCTGTTTGGAGTGAAAAAGATGGTCAAGATGATATCGTCTGGACACAAGGAACCCAGATGGTTGGTAACTGCTACAAATCAGTTATTAATAGATCAGACCACAAGAACGACTATGGTAAATATTTCGTTCATGTTTATACCAACAGTGAACAATTTGTTGGAGCAAACGAAGTAAACTTCAATACTGTTACAGGAACCGTACAAGTCTCTGACAATAATGGAAATATAGAAGTAAATGCTACTAATCTTGTAGCCCCAGATGGAATTCGTGGTCTTAACGTTGCTGTTTGGACAGAAAACAATGGACAAGATGACCTCAAATGGTACGCTATGGATAAAGTAACTGATAACAGTTACAGAAAACTTGTTCCTGCAGCTGAACATGGTGGAAATGGTCTCTACAATGCCCATGTTTACTTAGTAGATAACTACAATCTACAACAAATGGTTGACGGTAAAGCTATTCAGATTTCATCTGCAAATACAGTTGCAAACAATACTCAGAATTTAGGCCCGATCAAAACAACAATCGGTGGACAGACTGGTAATACAATTCAGGTAACAGTTAACAACGTTCCTGGAGATAAAACCATCTTAGTTCCTACCTGGAGTGATCAGAATGGCCAAGACGACCTAGTTTGGTATGAAGCTCAGAATGCTGGTAACAATACATTTATTGGAACCATTAACTTAGCTAACCACAGAGGTAATGGAACCTACCATATCCATATTTATACACGTGATATTAATAGTGGAGCCGTTACTATCGTTGGTGAATATACAACTCAGGTCAACGCTGCTGCATCTGCACCAGCTTCTCAAAAGGTTTCTGTTAATACACCTATCATGGGCAACGTTGGTACAAACGCTTCCCAGTTAGCTCAGATGTATACAAAGCATGCTGGACATGAATTCCCGAACTACTATGTAGCAAGAGGAGTTTCACTCAACCAGTTCTGCCAGATGTATGTTGATGAATGTGCAACAGAAAACGTACGTGCAGACATCGCATTTGCACAGGCAATGGAAGAAACCGCATTCTTAGGATTTGGCGGGGACGTATCCATTAGTCAGTTTAACTTCGCAGGTCTAGGCGCAACAGGCGGCGGAGTTGCAGGTGAAAACTTTGCAGCAAGACATGGTGATAATGCTAATGGTATTAGAATGGGAATCAGAGCTCAGATTCAGCACTTAAAAGCTTATGCTTCAACTGATCCATTAGTAAACCAGTGTATTGATACTAGATTTAGTTATGTAAGCCGTGGTAGAGCAACTACTATCAATGGTTTATCAGGAACTTGGGCAGCTGATAAAAATTATGCTCCTAAGATCGTGACAATTTGTAACTATATTTACAGCTAATAAATTTTGATAATCCTAGGCATGGCTTCGGCTGTGCCTTTTTTTACTATGAAAAATTTAACAGTAATTATTCCAAACTTTAATGGAGAACAACTACTCCCAATTTGTTTAGACTCCTTAAAAAACCAGAAATATAAGGATTTTAAAACAATCATTGTTGATGATGCTTCAGAAGATAATTCTGTAGAAATAGCTAAGAAGTATAATGCTAAGATCTTAGTGAATGAATATAATATGGGATTTGCTGCAAGTGTTAATAGGGGAATAGAAGAAGCTGATACTGATTATGTTTTATTATTAAACAATGACGTTGAACTTAA
Source organism: uncultured Eubacteriaceae bacterium (assembly GCA_947625585.1). Lineage (GTDB taxonomy): Bacteria > Bacillota > Clostridia > Eubacteriales > Eubacteriaceae > CANRHG01. The sequence goes on along the minus strand of CANQOZ010000079.1, from coordinate 2,051 downwards.
AGACCCTGATTTTTTAACAATGATGGTTAATACCATTGATACTGATGAGAGAATTTTTTCAGTATCACCTAAAATGATTCGTTACTACGAACCTGAAACTATTGATGATACAGGGGATGAATATACCCTTTTTGGTTGGGTGTATAAGCGTGGTGATGGCGATCCTGTGTCAGATTATATGATAAGAGATTATGTATTCTCTTCATGTGCTGGTGCTGGAATCTATAGAAGGGATTTATTATTACAACTTGGTAATTTTGATATTAACCACTTTGCTTATCTTGAAGATGTCGATCTCGGTTGGAAAGCATTAATAGAAGGATATAGAAATGTTTACCAGCCAAAAGCAAAGTGCTATCATATCGGATCAGCTACATTAGCTGGAGGGAATAAATATTCATCGAAGAAGGTTTATTATTCAGCTAGAAATAATATCTATATTATTTACAAGAATATGCCATTCTTCCAATTTTGTCTAAACTCTCCATTTATTATTCTAGGCTTTCTAATTAAACTTTTGTATTTCACTTTACAGGGTTATGATGATGACTATCTTGAAGGTTTAAAGTGTGGTCTAATGTCGATGCAAAAGTTGAAGAAAGTAGAATTTAAACCAAGGAATTTCAAAAATTACCTATTTATTCAGTGTAAGATGACTTACTCTACCTTTAATTATGTTGGTGAAAAAATAGGTAAGATCGTATCAAGAGGTTGGAATCGGTTAAAAGGAATAGTTAGAAGAAAAAAGTTGAGTGAATAGTAGAAATAGTAAAAGCTCCTGAGTGGTCAGGAGCTTTTCGTGATTATCCCTTTTTTACAATTTATCTCATGTTTTTACACAAGAGGTTGTAAATACATGATTATAATATCATTTGAAATCGAAATAGGTCAATTTTAAAATTGTAAAGTTTTTATATCCAAATTCAGACTCTAGAATATTAGCAATACCTTCAAGTATTAAATATGTGAAGGTATACTATTTGGTCTTAGTTGAACTAGTTTTTAAAAACATTCTTACAATATTCACAAAGACTAAATGCTGTTTTTTCAACACCTAAAAAGGAAGAGTTAATGCATAAATCATAATTTAAAGGATTCCTATATTCCTCACCTGTAAAATAGCTATAATACCCACTACGCTGTCTATCTTTTTTTCTCAAGAGGTTTCTAGCTTCATGTTCGTTAACACAGTCTTCTGTTTCAATTAATCTCTGAATACGCCATTCAACGGGGGCGTAGACAAAGAGTTTTATTAAGTCTACATCGTCATCTTTTAAGATGTAATCTGCACAACGGCCAACGAATACACAATTATTCTGAGCTGCCTTCTCCTTTATAATTTCTGATGTATATTTAAACATTAACTCAGGTTCTGAGTTTCCAGTTATATCCTGATAATTACCTGTATAATCACTGAAGAATAACCAGGGATTTACTCCTCTTTCATCATTATAATCGGCTTTTTCTTGGGTAAGAGATCCTCTACCTGCTGCTAAATCTACGAGTTTTGAATCGTAAAATTTAAAGCCTAATGTCTTAGATATGATCTTTCCAATATCTCTTCCACCACTGCCGAATTCTCTAGCTATGTATATAACTTTATTTTTCATTATAAACTCCACTTAAATATTATTATTACCCACATGAATGGAAAATTTAAAAAATTTTATATGATAAAATTAGAACATAAAACGATTATAAGGAGTTTTAAATGAGCGGAACGATTCAGTTCGATTATAAACCAGCACTTGAATTCGTAGAACAACGTGAAGTAGACCGTATGGGTCAATTAGTTGAAAATGCCCGTAAGGAATTACTATCCAGAGAAGGATTAGGTAATGATTTCTTAGGATGGATTGATCTACCGGTTGATTATAATAAAGAAGAATTAGAAAGAATTAAAAAAGCTGCTAAGAAAGTACAGGAAGATTCAGAAGTTTTAGTTGTAATTGGTATAGGTGGTTCCTATCTAGGTGCTAGAGCAGCTATTGAATTTTTAACACCAACCTTTAATAACCAATTATCAAAAGAAGCTAGAAACGGAGCTCCTG
>CANQOZ010000078.1 GCA_947625585.1 uncultured Eubacteriaceae bacterium | reverse complement strand
GAGAGTCACTTACAACAGTAACATTGCAGTTAGCTGAAATTGCTGGTTCAGAAGCTAAGGAAACAGTTATTGAACAAATTCCTGGAGCTACTGGTGTAACATAACCATTTGAGCTAACTCTTGCAATTGATGTATCAGAAGATTTGAAAGTTAAAGCTTCTCCGTTTGTGCTATGAGCTTTAATCTGTTCCATCTTTCCTAATAAAACAGTTAGTTCTGGATTATCAACAATAACTTTAGTAGTATTTGGAAGTTGACCTAATTTTTCTAAAGCTTTGTCAATTCGAACTAATCCATAACCATATTCATCATCTCTACCAGCTGCTCCTAAATCTTCAGCAGTTGAATAAAGAATATCTTTAACCTGAGCAGGAGTTAAATTAGGATTTTGGCCAAAGAGAACAGCAGCTGCACCAGCAACAATCGGTGAAGAAAAGGAAGTACCACTATTTATTTCATACGTAGAAGTATTGTCTTTATTAGCTACAGCAACTTGGTCACCAGGTGCTACTAACTTCATTTCCGGACCATAACAGCTACCAAATCCTTCTCCCCAATCTTCAGAAGTGCAACGATCATAGTTTGCATTAATAGCTCCTGTTGCAATAACAGTATCAATAGCTGCTGGATAAAAAACACCTTCGTTACTATTTCCAGAAGCAGCGACAACGACTTTACCGTTAGCTTCAGCAAATCTACAAGCTTCTACCATAGTTTCTTTTCTTTCTGGTATTCCCATACTTATGTTAATGACCTTTATGTCATTTCTTTTAGAGGCATCAATAATAGCAGCAACAATATCGCTAACTTCACCAGCACCTTCATGGTCTCCAACTTTGTAGTCAATGACTTTTACATTAGAAATACCAGAAGTACCGGCTATACCAATAGAATTGTTTGTTTCAGCACAAAGAACACTTGATACTCCTGTACCATGACCTTCAGTATCGGTATATTCTTCGTCAGTATAGTTTTTTCCAGAATTTTCAATACGGTTTTTTAAATCTTCTTGGTCTACTCTTATACCAGAATCTAAAACAGCTACTTTAACTTGATTCTTACTTGGAATATTCCAAGTGTCTTCATAGCCAATCTGAGCTAAATAAGTTTGGTATTTAGCGTAATGCTTGTCATTTGGAACTTCGAGGATTTTAGCAACCGCATCACGATCTACTGCAAGAACATTATCATTATTTTTAATTTCATCTACAATATTATCGACTTTGCCGCTATCCTTAACTCTGAGTACGTCTACTTGTTCACTTAAAGTAGAGCCGGCTGCAAAGTCAGATTTTTGTAGATTTAAATTTCCAACATTATTTTGACCATCTTCTTTATAAAGAATAACAATATCATTTTCAACAGTATCTTCTTTCTGGTCTTGAGTGCTTTGATAACGTAAAAGACCAGAATTGTTTGATTTTAATGATGGTAAATCATCCATTTTTTCTAACTTTTCACCTGCCATAACTGGTGCAGAAAAAAGTAGAACTGCACTCAAGGTTAAAATGGAGATTAAACCTGCTTTTATGATTTTCTTAATTAATTTCATTGTTTTAATCTTCTAGTGAATTCTTTAACCTAAGCTACTTTAGGTAAACAAAAAACGACATTAAATAATTACTTTTAATAAAGTAATAGAATATTATAACATCATTTTTTAATAAATCAATACTTAATTTAAAAGCTTTTGAGTTATTTCAGAAATTTTAATAGGAAAATTAATATGGTTTAAAGTTTTTACTGTTAAAAAGAAAATTATTATATTTTTTACTTAAGTTATCTAGGTAAAGAAAGATACAAAATGATTAAAATTTATGTTAAATTAACAATAAGGAAATCGTTTAAATAAATAGATCCACAAGATTGGATCTAATTTTTGAAAATTTTAATGATTTTATATTTATTGTTTTAGTAAACAAAATGGAATTTAAAACAGCGGTTATAGTTACGGTTTGAATTATTGAATAGAGAAATGAAATGAAGAGAGTTAAAAAAATATATCAGATTATTTTTATTTTATCATTAGTCTTAATAGGCTTATCCACAATTGGAATTGCCCAGGATACAAATTATCCTTCAAGTTATGACTTGAGAAATATTAATGGTAAAAGCTATGTTACACCAGTAAAAAATCAGAATCCGTGGGGAACGTGTTGGAGTTTTTCCAATACCTCTGCAGCAGAAACAAGTGCTCTTTTAAAGGGAGCTCCTTCAAATATCGATCTATCAGAGCGATCACTCGCTTGGTTTAATTCAAGAATGCAAAAAAATCAGGGAGCTCCGGACAATTCCTTTGAAGGTTATTATTCATTTAACACGCAAGATGTTCCGGAAGGAGTTGGCGGCCAAACTTATGCTGCCTTTAATAATGGCGGGGATAATATTTTAGCTTTAAATCAATTATCCACTTGGTACGGAAGTAATACGGAAGCAAATGCGCCTTATAAAAATGATGAAGGACTGATGACAAATAATGAGTACGCTGAACAGGGAACCTGGAGTCTACCTTATAATATGTTTTACGAACAGCAGATACATCTTCAGAACGGAGAAACCGTATTTGGAGAATCTGTTCCGGCTTCAAATGGAAAGGGATTAATTAATAACGGTAATCCTGAATACTTAGAAGATTGGATTAAACAGAATATGTTAAAACATGGATCGATTCCTATTCTCTATTATGATGAAGATGAATTTAGAAATACGGAGCATGCTTCCTATTATTGCAGTGATGGGGCTGGTAAAGACGTAAACCATGCTGTAACAGTTGTAGGGTGGGATGATAACTATCCTGCTTCTAATTTTAATACTCAACCTCCTGGAAATGGGGCCTATATTATTAAGAACTCCTGGGGAACAGATTTTGGTGATGAAGGATACTTCTATATGTCCTATTATGACCAGGGATTGGGTAACTGTGCTTGGTTGGATGTAGAAACACCGAATATTCAAGGTGGCTATTCCTATGATAATATTTATCAATATGATTTTTTAGGCACTAAATATTCAGATAATTACAATTATTTGCTTAATAACATGAAAAATTCAGGAATGGTTGCAGGTGAAGCATCTTATGCCAGTATTTTTACAGCTGACCATAGAGAAGAACTCGAAGCTGTTTCTGCCAACAATCCAATTCCATTAGACCCTGACGAATCCGTAACCACGAACATTAAAGTTTATGTTCTAAATGAAAATTATACTTCACCAACCGATGGAGAACTTGTCGCTTCTGGATCAACAAAGTTTAATTATATTGGAATTCATACTGTAGAACTTTCAAATTCTGTTGAACTTCCTGAAGGAACGGTGTTTTCTGTTGTTGAAACAGCTGTAGTCAATACGCCTGATTCTAATGGGACTATGCAACAAGTTCCACTTCTTGCTTTTGAACTAGGATTAGAAAACTCAATTGATGCTCCACTCCAAGGACCGGATGGACAAGAAATTGGCTTAACCTTACAATCATTTGATGCTAAAGCACTCCCTGGTCAAAGCTTTATAAAAGGTTTAAATGGAAATGCCTGGCAGGATGTTACAAGTGATGCAGTTGTTAATAATAACAAGATACACTATTCAGTTATCACTCCACAAAATGGTGTAAATGCACCAAATAAAATAGTTTATGGAAATGCTTTGATTAAAGCTTATACTACTGATCTTGAAATCGTACCGCCAAAACCGGTTCAGCCTGAAGTTGATTTTATTAACCTAACTCCGGAATCAACTGTACTTTCAACACTTCCAGGTAATACAAACTCAGTAACTATTGATGCAAGTTTTGAACCGGAAGGAGCTTACGTCGATATTGATAATCTTCAGTGGTTTGCTTCAGGTGGCATTTCGATGCAGGTAGATCCTTCTAATCTATCTGTTACTGTAACAGCTCTAGAGGAAGGATATGGCGTAATCGAATGTACAAACGGAGCCCAGTTAGGAATGGCTATTATTAATGTGACGAATCAGCCAATAATAGCAGATTCGATTCAGGTAGTAAACACCTCCCCGGATTACTTTGACATTCAGTTTAAGAATGTTAATCCTAACCCCGCTTTTGCACAAAAAGTTCAAGCCGATAATCTTTCTGTCTTTGTCTGGTCTGAAACAAACCAGTCTGATATAAACGCAAAAGTTGTCAACAGAGAGGATGGGACAAACAATTTTATTCTAAGAAATGTCCCGGTAAACGACACAGCAGTTAACAATTACTTTATTAATGCTGACAGTATCATTATAAATGCCTATGCTAATATCGGAGGAAATCTCTATTGGCTCGGATATACAGATGCCAAATGGAATGCTAATGAAACAATAACCACATCTAGTCCAGGAAATAATCACTTCATAACTTATATTACTTACGGACAAAACATTGGATTTGTTAAACCTTCGACATTCTACCCAGCAGGATCAAATTCTGAAGTAGGAAACGGTATAATTGGAATGGAAAACTCGAAGCATTTGGAAGGTGTCCGTATTTCCAGTAATTTAGATGGAATCGATCTTTCGCCGTCTGTTTATTCCCAAGGTGTTGGTTGGATTGATGGGTCTGATGGTGAATATACTGGAACGATGTGGCAAAACAGGCCAATTGAGGCCATTAAGTTAGCTGCTACTCCAGATTATCAATCATTGTTTGGCCCAACACCTGTTGCATTCCAGTACCGTGCTTATATTGAAGGACAAGGTTGGACTGATTACGCTACGGTCAACACAGATACATCAGTAGGTATTCCGAATTCCGGGCATCCTCTTCTTGCAATTGAAGTAAGATTAATATCTACTAAATAGCAACGAATCTTAAATAGTTAAATTATAGATATTAACTGCTTTAAGTTAAAGTATTTTCTATTAATACTTTTCTTGAATAGAAAAGGTTGAATTAAATCAATTTGAAAATACATTTATGAATTGTTTCTTATAGAAGATTAATGTAATTCTATTTTTAACAATTAAGTAAACTCAATTATAAAGCAAATGCCCATCACAGAATTCAACTGTTATGGGCATTTTAAATTAAAAAGATAAGGTTTCAATTTATTGTGCGAACTTCCAGCTCTACTATTTGTTTTTATTAACTGAAATGGGATACCATGGATGCTCAAAAAATCCGTATTGTGGGACAGTTACAAACTTTAATTGTTTATAGGCATAGATTAAAGTTGGTATCATTAAAACAAATTGGATAACGTAGCCAATTGCCGAAATTTGACCTTGGGCGGTATTTCCACTAACGTATTCTGTTAGACCTCGCTGATTTAATAAGAAGGTAAGCAGAAATGGACCTAGATCGTTGATTCCGTGGATAATTGCGACAGCCGTTAAATTATGCGTTCTTAAAAAGATTACGGAAAGGATAAATCCGATTAAACCTGCAGATATGGTTTTCCCGATTACTTGCCACAATGCTATTAACGAAAATGATGAAGGTGTAGTAAAGAAAGCAAGAAAATCAGAATATACATGTACAAATCCAAAAATAATAGATGAATAAATGCAGGATGCCACAATTCCCTTATAGCTTCCACCTAATTTTAAAAGAAAGGCATTTAAAACAACACCTCTAAACAATCCTTCTTCAAAATAGCCAACAAAAATTGACAGGATTATAGCTCCAAGAATTATTAAAACTGGATTACCATCTATATGATTTC
>CANQOZ010000077.1 GCA_947625585.1 uncultured Eubacteriaceae bacterium | reverse complement strand
AAACACTTAATAGATTCCTACTTAGATTCTTTATGAAGTTCAAACTGTTAAGCTTCTTAAAAAGAAAAATGCCCCTGTTAAGAGGCATTGAACTGAAAAAGTGAATTTAATGCTTTTGAGACTCCTTCGTTGTCATTTGTATCGGTAATAATGTCAACTTTATCTTTTAATACGGGATTTGACTGCTTCATTGCAATGGATTTTCCAGCATAGGTTAACATACTCAGGTCGTTTAAGCTGTCACCTATCGCTAAAATTTCAGTTGGTATTATATTTAAATTATTTGAAAGGATCCTTAAGGCGTTTCCTTTAATGGAGTTATTATGAGTAATCTCACAGGCTCCGTCCTCTTGTAAGATTATCTCGATCCCGTCTATACTCTTTATCCTATCGAAAACTTCCTGTCTTTCCTGCGGAGGAATACTATTAATTCTATAATCTATTTTGAGTGGTGCATGTTCTTTTAATAGGTTTTCTAGATCTTCTTCATTTAAAAACTCGGAGTTCTCGTAGAATAATTTTACTAGCTCGTCAGGCATAAATTCACTCAGTCGGTTTTGATTACTATCTTTTATATATGTCTCTTTGCCTAGATAATAATGGATTAGGGTGTCATAAGGCTCTAGGATTTCTTCAATTACTTCCAATTGTTCGGGTAGGATTGGATTTTCATAAATAGCTTTATCTGATTTCAAATCAAAAATCTGGGCACCATTACACGTAATTAAATACTCAACTCCACTTAAGTCTAAGACTTCCTGTGGAATCAGTCCCATAATCCTTCCCGTTGCCGGGACTACATTGATTCCTTGACTGCCTACTTTATCAAGAGCCGCCCGTGTAGTTTCTGTCATCTCCCTTTGGGAATTTAAAGCGGTTCCATCTAAATCTACTGCAATTAATTTAATCATAGTTCCCTTTTGGAATATTAATCTTCATTAACGACAACTCTCCCTCAAATACGATCTCTTCAGAGCCAGCCGTTACAAATATCGAGGTGCCTTCCTCTAAATTTAACTTTTTACTTCCACATTTGACTAAACCAGTGCCATCTAGGGTAATATAAACACTGAAACTTTCCGGGGTAGAAAACGTATTTTTAACATTGTTCACTCTAAATTTTTCTATCCTAAAAGCTTTACAGTCAAATGACGTTAAGTCGTTTGTACTAAACAAACCATCGGGATTCAAACTACTAACTTCAATAGCTTCTTTCTTATGTAATTCACGAAGTTGGTTATTTGAATCCTTTCGGTTATAGTCGAAAATCCTATAAGTGATATCTGAACTCTGTTGGACTTCCAACAAAAGGCATCCTCTACCGATAGCGTGGATGGTTCCTGCAGGTACATAGAAGAAATCACCTGCTTTTACCTCAACCTTATTTAAAACCGATTCGATTTTTCCAATATTGATTAAATGTTCAAGTTCTTCCCGACTTACCTCTCTCTTAAGTCCGTAGTAAATCGAGGAACCTTTTTCAGCTGATAGGAGATACCAGCATTCATTCTTTCCATTATCAAATCCAATACTTTTAGCAAACTCATCATCCGGATGGACTTGAATGGATAAGTTATCTTTTGAATCGATAAACTTAACTAAGATTGGAAAGTGGTCTCTATTAACATTACTACCGAGTGCTTCTGCCGGGCAGGTTTTAAGGTATTCGGTAAATGGTATCCGTTTATTATCTATTACGATAAAGCTTGCCGATCCCTCTATCGCTGATAATTCCCAGGATTCTGCCACCACATCTAAATCAGTTTTCTTATGCAACTCCCGCTTAAGCCTATTACCACCCCAAAGATAGTCTTTGAAAATTGGTTCTAAATAATAGACCGGCATTTTTACTTAAATTTGGCAGACATGAACTTTTCTAATGCTTCACTGTCTTTAACTTCGTCTTCGCCTTCGACTAATACTTCAACACTGTCTCCTTGACTTATATTCAAAGACAATAAGTTAAAGATTAACCTGGCATTGGCATTGTGATTTTTCTTAAACGTTACCTGGCTTGAATAATTCTCTAGTTCCTTGATTAATTCTTCAGATTCCTTAGCTTTCAAACCAGCCTTATTTTCAAAAACAAAAGTAAATTTTTCCATGATATCACTTCTTTTTAGAAGATTTTTTCACCTGTTTTTCAAGAACATCAATCATTCTGCTTACGTTATTCTTACCATTTCGGTGGGCATAACCAAATACAATCGCTACGACTAATCCGATTGTTGCTATAGTAAATCCTGCTATTTTAAGTGGTAAACTATAGCTTTCCTGGGTAAATCCAAAGTAAACAAGTACAATACCAACAGAAGTTAAAACAAGGGCATATTTAATCCACTTGGATATCCGGTGAAGCGCTTCTGTCTGCTGCCTTATTTCGTTCTCCAACAACTGAGCATTAAGCTTTAGCTGTTTACCTTTTTTCATTAATAGGACAGACCTGGGTCAAAGAAGCCAACTAATACGCCTAAGAACGCAATGACGACTAAAAGAAGCATAACTTTTATTGGTGACATTCCCTTCTTTGCCATTAACCACCAACAAGCGAAAATAAAGATAGCGGTTAACATACCAGGGAACACTTCATCAAGTTTATCCTGTAATACTAAGAATGCTTCACCTTCGTCATTTAGAAGTTGCAATGACGTTGTAACGCTGACCCACGTTGCCGAAACTGCCCCTATGACCATACCTCCGAGAACCGATATAGCATCTCTGAGTGCCTCACCTTGTGCCCCGATTAGGAAGTCAACGGCTTTTCCACCCATTTCATATCCCTTAACATAAAGGAAGCGCATTCCGAAATAAGCGAATAAGTTCCAGGCAACAATATAGAATATAGCTCCTAGTGGAGATCCACCTGAAGACATACCAAGTGCAATACCTAATAGAATAGGTATAACTGTACCAACAACTAAGGAGTCACCGATACCTGCAATTGGTCCCATCAAACCAGCTCTTAAACCATTAATGGTTTCAGAGTCCATTTCTTGATTTCCATTGGCTCTTGATTCTTCAAGACCAGCATTCATTCCAACGATAACAGTTCCAAGCTGTGGTTCTGTGTTAAAGAAAGCTGTGTAAGTTTCCATAGCTTCAGCTTGTTTATCTTCGTCGTTTGGATAAAGTTCTTCAATTAATGGAAGCATTGCACACAAATAACCAAATGTCTGCATATGTTCCTGTGAAAAACAAGTAAGGTGTCCATAATACCAAGTATGGAACGATTTCATTAAAGCCTTTTTCGAAAGCTTCTTAGCTTTTGGCTCTTCTTCTGCTTCTTCGATGATTTCTACATCATCATTAATGGTAGGATTCAACTAAATGTCCTCCTCGTCATCATCATAAAAATCGTCTGCTGCCGGTTGTGCGTTTGTTGTTAGCTGGTTCATCTTGATCTGATAGAAGAGCATTGCAAACATTGCAGCAATGATTGTTGCACAAACTAAGTTAACACCGAGTGCAGCTGCGAATACAAAACCGAACAGGAACGGAACAAAGTCGGTGTAACTGCGAACGATCTGTTTTAACAGGATAGCGATCCCGACACAAGGTAGAATCGATCCAACGGTAAACAGGGTCTTCATTGCAATACCGTCCATTGGTAAGTAATTCTTGATAGCATCAACAACGTTGGCACCGAGTTTACACATAATAACTGTTGGTATAAATGAGAATAGTAAGTGAGAGATCCAAGGTAGACCCATGTCAACCATGTATAACCTATGGAATTTTCTTTCTTCAACAGCTCTCCAACCAACATGCTGCCAAGCAAGGTTTAAGGTTGCTGTACCATAGAATAAAACTGTACCAAGCGTACCAACCATCGTACCGAAAGAGGTTGCTAGTGCTGCACCTTCTGTTGTATCAGCACTTAATCCATAACTACTCAGAGCTACCATAGCGAGTGGGATACCAATATAACTGACAGCCCTGACATCAGCCGAAACCGTACCACCTGGTGTAACAAGAGCAATGTATACTATCTGCATCGCTGTTCCTACTAGGATTCCGGATGCAATATCACCTAATATAATTCCACAAACGAGTCCACCGACTAATGGTCTACCAAGTGTATAGTTCCCGATTGATGATCCGCCCATTCCGGGCATACTGCTTAATGAAGCAAATAATCCTAATAAAATGGCTTGAAACCAACTTATTGTCATGACAAATGCTCCTTAAATAAATCCGAACTGACCTCTGAATTTGTCCCAGCTGCCTATGGATTCTTCTTTTAGAAGAGCAAACTCAATGTCATACCCTTTTTTCTTGATTTCTTCTAAAGCTTCTGCTTCTTCCTGGGTGATTGACTGGTTATTACCAAGTTTGGTTGTTCCCGGTCTGTCATTACATGGACCAATAATAACTTTGTCCATTCCAGGTTCAAATCCACCATCGACTAAAATCTTTTTCATGTCGATTGGGTTTTTTGTAATAATGAAGTAATTGTCCTTACTTGCTAAAACTTTTGGAGCTTTCTTTAAGAATTCATCGACTCCCCAGACAAATGTCTTCTTACCGCTAGCACTCTTATATGCTGCTTTTAATACTGGATTCTTAGCTGCTACGTCATTAATAGCAATCAATCCATCACATGGGTATTCTAGTGCCCATCTTGTACAGGTTTGACCGTGAATCATACGGTCATCAACACGAATAAAAGAAACAGACATGTTCCCTCCTAAATATCATCATCTGATGTTTCAGTTTCTAACACGAACTCTTTTAGCTGCGGCCGAGCTTCTTCGATCTGCTGAGCTATTAATTCATCCGTGTCCATAACATCTTTCATTAAAATAGACGTAATTATAAAAGGAAGATTGACTCCACCAACAATAGATGTGTTCGGTAATAAACCAACTTCACTAATTACGTTTGCTGCCGTGGTAAGTGGTGAACCTCCGATGATGTCGCCAAACAATAAGATCTCATCTTCTGGTTTGACAACTTTTAACTTCTCCTTTAGCTCTTCGGTAAAACCGTCAGCTCCGGTATCTTCTTTTAAACCGGCATAAAGGATGTCGTCACGATCTTTACCAGCAAGCATGCCAGCTGCATGAGCCAGACCTTGCGCAAATTCACCGTGACTTACCAAAAATACGTATTTCACGAACACCTCCTGACTTGTTATCGTTCTCAAAAAAAGTTTATAAAAAAAGTGACACTTGAACAATTCACAAGTGTCACGATTATTTAATGACGTTTGTCACTTTATTTTAACGTTTACAAGTTTGTTACTGATTGTTTAAAAGATCGTTCTTTAGGGTATTGTTTATTTCCCTGTTCTGAATGACCAGTTCTGTATCGATAGCTGAGCTTCCATCTAAGATGGTATTAATTGCCTTATCTACCTGGTTTTTAGCAAGAGCATAATTTTTAAAGTGAGGCTGGGTAGCAGCACTTTCAACAGCTTTGGATAGTTGTTCTCTAGAGAAACTATTCTCTTCATTTAAGTTATTCAAGGAGTCCGAATTTTCTGACACTTCCTTAATCGGGGAGATTCCTTCTGAATTAACCATGACCTGGTTTTGGATCTCACGGTCTGTCGTAAGTACCTTCATAAATTCCCAGGCTTCCCCTTTATTAGCCGACTTACTGTTAATTCCTAACTGAAGACAGGTAAGGGAAGAGACATTCTCACCTGACGGGCCTGCCGGCATTGGAAGACAGCTCCACTTAAAGTTACTGTACTTCTTTATATGTAGTGGATAAGATTTATAAGCCC
>CANQOZ010000076.1 GCA_947625585.1 uncultured Eubacteriaceae bacterium | reverse complement strand
TGGATATGGAATCGCATATTGAAAACACAAAACCAGACGATTTTTATAAGAATCGTGATTATTTAATGAAAGCTGTTGAAAAGGATTTAAGATTAATCGCTCTAATTTGTTGGGCGTTTAATATCCTTTATAAAGATTTTTCATTTCAGCAAATGCTTGATTATATTGCAACAGCTACTATAGATGAACTTGAAGAACATATTGAACTGGAAAGCTCTTTAATTGAAGATATAAAAAGTACTGATACTATTTTTGATATTTACTACCGTATAAAAGATAATGGAAAAACGATCGGGTATTTGAATATTGAAAATCAAACAGATCCTTATCCTTTAGATGAAAATGAAGCCCGCTCTATATTTAACTTATTTACGATTGTTTATCGTGAAAAGGGAACTGATTTTAAAAGTACAAATTATAGAGATATGATCGCTCCAACTGCTTTATGGATCTTTCCAAAACCTCCAAAAATAAGACGTAATACAGTCCAACTTGGAATAGGAGAATTTCCAGCTAAAGAATACAAGTATGATTTTCAAAACAATAATAGTGGTATGCCTGAAGAAGTTTCTCCAGATTTTAAAATAGTTTTAGATTTATATAAATATTATTTAGGCGAGCCCTATGATCTTGATTTAAGTTTTGAAGATGTAAAAAAAGATAGTAAACGTGATAAGCTTAAAATATTATTACTCTTATTGGATATTTTGTTTGTATTTGGATTAAGTCAAGAAGAAAGACGTGAATTAGCAAAAAAGTATTTTAATCTATTTGGAGAAGCTACAGAAAAGGAGATAGAAGCAATGACAGCCCTACAATCAGCACTGTATAGCGTATATGGTGATGAACTTAGAAAAAAAGATGAAGAAATAAATGAAATAGTTCAAAAGTATAAAAGAGAACTTGAAGAAAGAGATAACCAATTAGCTGAAAGAGATAATCAATTAGCTAAAAAGGATATTAGGATTTTAGAATTAGAGAAAGAAAATGAAGTTTTAAAAAATCAAAAATAACTTGTTTTACTCAGAATTGTATTTAATCTTTTATTGTTCTATTGTCTTATTATTAAGATTCTTATTGTATTTGATCAATATGGTTTAATTGGAGATAGAAGCAATGACAGCCCTACAATCAGCACTGTATAGCGTATATGGTGATGAACTTAGAAAAAAAGACCAAGAAATTATTGAAAAAAATCAAGAAATTAATGAAAAAAATCAAGAAATTAATAATATAGTTCAAAAATATAAAAGAGAACTTGAAGAAATGAGTAATCAATTAGCTGAAAGAGATAATCAATTAGCTGAAAGAAATAATCAATTAGCTGAAAGAGATAATAAGATTTTAGAATTAGAGAAAGAAAATAAGGTTTTAAAAAATCAAAAATAACTTATTTTACTCAAAATTGTACTCAATCTCTTATTGTCTTATTATCAAGATTCTTATTGGATTTGATCAATCTGATTTACTTGGAGATAGAAGCAATGACAGCACTACAATCAGCACTGTATAGCGTATATGGTGATGAACTTAGAAAAAAAGACGAAGAATTAAATGAAATAGTCCAAAAATATCAAAGAGAACTTGAAGAAATGAAACATCAATTAGCTGAAAAGGAAAAACAAATAGCTGAAAAGGAAAAACAAATAGCTGAAAAGGAAAAACAAATAGCTGAAAGAGATATCAATTAACTAAACAAAATAATAGGATTTTAGAATTAAAGAAAGAAAATAAGGTTTAAAAATCAAAAGTAACTTGTTATACCTAAAAACTAAATAAATTAATCCCCAGTAAATAATTAAATTTTACTGGGGCATTTTATGATTATAAGCTTTAATTCTTTAATTAATTCCAATTAATCCTGTTCAACCTTTAGATTAATTAAAATCAATTGTTCTTCTTTCGTTTTGGTAAAAACATTTTACAAACAGACTTACCGATGTGTCCTGCTAAACCAAAAAGATGTTTTTTGGTTTCTCGACTGGTTTCTTTCCAGGAATCGGTAACACGTTTTGTAAGAGCCACATTAGAGTCTGCTAGATTTAAGAAGCTATTCGGTTCTATTGAATATATAATATCAAATAGGGAATTAATGGAATCCCGTCTTTGACTAATGTCCATTGTATCTAACAATTCCTGGAGAAATTCCTGATATAAATTACTAAAACTGCTTAACTTATCTACTTTATAAAGATCATCTCCATCAAATAGCCAGGAATAAGTAGTGTGTTGAGCGATAGGCTTATTAGTGCTTTTTATAACAGAATACTTATTGTCGTGTTCTAGTGTGAGGCCAACTATGGATGCTTCAGGAACATAGGTTTTAATTAAAGGTTTTATCGATTTATACTTCTTCTCATTTAAGATCAAATCGGTAAAACCCGGACCATCATGGTTATAGACTTCTTTTATTTTCATTCCAACTTCCGGATCACAAAAGGCTGAAGCAAAAACAGCAAGGTTTCCACCTTTTGAGAAACCACCTACAATGAGATCGTCTGGAAGTTTTTCTTTTATTGAGTTGAGGTATTTTACAGCTTCCTCCTGGGCAGGAATAATATTCATAAAAGCCATATTTAGATCCTCTTTATAACCAATTACACTTGTTCCTGTTCCCATAAAACCTACAAATGCTAAATTATCTTCTGGATAAAATGTGATGGCTCCGAATTGCTTTTCTTCTTCTTTGGATACTTCGTGAACAGCATCTGAAACCATAATATTACTATACCGGTCACTTTCTAAGATCTGTTCCAAAAATTCAAGATCTTCTAAAAAGGCATCTGGAACACAAAAGTCAAGGAAGTCCTGTATTAAGTCTCCTAATCGAACGATACCGCCCCCTCTTTGGTTATAAAAGTAACTGAAGTCGATATTTGCTAGGGTTGATAAAATTACAGCATCGCCTGGGGTAAACGCTTTCTCTGAAAATGGCCTGTCCTGACTCTTAATATATTCGGCCATTGTTTTCATTTTTTTAACCAATCTTTGCGAAAATTTTTTTATTTGTAGTATAATACATCTAATAAGCTTTTCAAATTTTATCTCAAATAATCTTTATTCAAATAACAATCCATTCTCCAGTCCTTAACTCGATACAATACTGGAGATTCGAAAAGCTGTTTAGAACAGTAACGATTTTCTTACAATCAATACTCGTTATTGAAAAATCTTTACGGAGGTGTAGGTTATGGTTACTAAAAAAACACTTATAATTGATTTGGACAAGAACTTGCCGCAATCAAACATTGTGTTTGAAAAATTGGGCATGGGTTACACCGGAACAATGATAGCGTTTTTCAACACCATTGAAGAATCAGCCAACTTTTACGGTGTAGATCCTGATAAAGTCGTTATTGAGATAAATCAATTAATTAAATAACAATTACGATGGTCTCACTCATTCGAGTGGGATCATTTTTTTACCTTGTTATAACATTCTAAGATTTTATCAAAAATTTCTTTAGAACTAGCAGCAATGGAGTACTGTTTGCAGTATTCAGCGTAACCACCGGCCTCTCTGACTAATACAATTCCAGGTGCAATATCCCACAAGTGGGGAGTATCCGAGATTTTACCCTGATAACTTCCGATTGTTACCATACTGTAATCAAAACAGGAAGCACCGCACATACGGACTCGTCCAAATGTTTTGTTAAGTTCTTTTTCTAGAGCAATTAGGAAGTTTGAATCATTAAATTTTCGTAAATCCGCTGTTCCAACAGTCGTTCTGGTAATCTTTTTATTGACGACGTTAACTGACTTTTTGTTAAATTGAGCACCTTTTCCATCAATGGCAGATAAATTATAGTTAAGAGTTGGCAGATAAATATAACCTAAAGTTGGTTTACCGTCTTCAACAATAGACACCTGGGTTCCGTAAATGGGGATATTATTAGTAAAGTTCCAGGTACCATCGATTGGATCAACTGTAAAAAAGGTCCCTTTCTCTTCAGTGTCATTGTGAGTTTCTTCACTTAAGACATTTACTTGAGGCGCTACTCTTGAAAGTTCATTCAGGATAATTTCTTCAAATTTTAAATCTGTTTCAGTAACAACATCAAACTTACCCTTTGAGATTGATTCATGGGAAAATTCATTTTCCCTCCAAAGTTTTGGAATTAAGTTCTCTAAGCTGTTTATTATTTCGCTATAGTTAATCTTCATTTTAAAAGTTAAAACCCCACTCTATGAGCAGGGTGATTGAATCGTTATGGACGTAAACCTAAACCACCTTCTAGGGTTAAAGTTTCTCCTGTTAAATATTTAAGGTCTGGATTTGCAAGTAGGACACAAGCTCTCCCTATATCTTTTTCGGAGTCACCAAGTCTACCAATTGGTGGAATGGTAACGTTTTGTTCATAAGCTTCTGGGTAAGCATTCTTGAAGTTTTCTAGCTGAGCAGTCCATGCTAATGGACAGACAACGTTAACATTAATATTATCTTTAGCCCATTCGTTAGCTGCTACTCTCGATAGTCCACGGATACCTTCTTTAGCTGCTGCATAAGCACACTGACCAAAGTTTCCGAATAGTCCAGCGCCTGAAGCAAAGTTAATAACAGAGCCCTGGGTTTCTTTTAGATGAGGATAAGCATACTTCATATAATAATAAGTAGCATATAATCCAGAATAGATAGCTAGGTCAAATTGTTCTGTTGTATGATCGGCTAAAGTAACACCTGATGCCGATGCCTGAGCACAGTTAACGACAACATCAAGTCTGCCAAATTTTTCCATTGTCTTATCAATAACATTTTTGACAGTCTTTTCATTATCATTACCAGCAGCAACATCTGCCTGGACAATTAAAACTTCGATTCCGTAGAGTTTTTCTAATTCCTCTTTTGCATCTTCTAACTTTTGGACATTTCTTCCAGTTAAAACTAAGTTAGAACCTTCTTTAGCAAAAGCGATTGCAATTCCATAACCTATTGCACCAGCACTACCATCGCTTAAGGTAACTTTACCTCCGCCGGTAACAATTGTTGTTTTTCCTTTTAAATAATCCATTTTAACTCCTTTAGAGTATTGTACCATTAAAAAAACTCCTGGTTGCCCAGGAGTCAAAACCAAAGTTTAGCAATAGTTTATTATTAATCTGTCGTGAAGAATTCTTGTATCTCTTCCGGTTGCATATTGAGCAATTCATCAACAGCTTCTTCAGTAGCAAGCTTTGTTGCAATCCTTGCTAAAATATCCAAGTGATCATCACCGACACCGGCTATACCGACAACCAGTTTAACTGGACCGCTTTCGCCCCAAGCTGTTGTTTCTGGGAATGTCTGTACTGAAATACCGGACTGTTTAACAGCCGCTTTTGCTTCTTCTACTCCATGAGGTATAGCTATTCCATTACCAATGTTTGTTTCATAAGTTTCTTCTCTTGCTAACATTCCATCGATATAGTCTTCATTAACATAACCGCTATCTACTAACATCTGACCAGCATTTCTAATAACAGTTTCTTTTGGAGCTGGTTTCTGGTTTGTCTTAATGTTCTTGACTAGCAAGATCTTAGCATTTTTGTCTGATACTGCAGGTTTTGTTTCAGCAGGTTGTGCAGCTGGAGCAGCTGAAGCTGCTGGAGCATTTCCCGATAACTGTTGTGCTAATTCCTTGTATTCAGGAGCATTCATGAAGTTAGTAATTGTTACGATTTCGGCTTGTGGAGCGCTAGTTCGAGCTCTTTCCTGTAAGTCTTGGTGAGTAACAACAATCTGAGCATTGCTTGGAATACTTGATACAGATGCGTGTTCAACTGTAATATCGTCACGTCCAACTGATTTTAGTTCATTTGCTAATACAGTAGCACCCATAGCGGATGAC
>CANQOZ010000075.1 GCA_947625585.1 uncultured Eubacteriaceae bacterium | reverse complement strand
TATTATAGTGATTTGGGCCCAAAAAGTCAAGAAATGTAAATTCATAAAGCGAATTTAGGAGAAAAACAGCAAAAATATGAGATTTTAGCAAGTTTTAAACGATTACTTCAATTTTTATTAGAAAATCTATGTTATCTTTGCTCCTGTCAGGGTAAAAATTTTACTACATTATAAATTTCTCTAAAATTGACAACGATTTTAGAATAAATTTTTCAAGAAATTTTAAAATTTTTTTAAGAATTTTAGGATCAGACTTAATCTATATTGGTATTTTTTCAATTTTATAGATTTAGAACAGTTAGATCTTAATAAGAATCGTAGTAGAATTTTAGGATTAAAATATTATGTATTCCAATTTACTAATGAATAGTATCTTCTAAAATTTATTGAAGTTGAATTTTGGCCAACTATGCCCGTAATAGACAGATCTTTTAAAATAACTGTTTTTTGATTTAGACATTTAGGAAGCTGTTTTAGAAGCAAAATTGTCTTTCATAGACTTTACGAATTAATTTATTTCACTTATTTTTCAGAGAACATACCACTCATAAGTTGATTGAATTACAAATAAAAAAACTGCCACTAAGGCAGCTTAAATTTAAATTCTAAGAAGAAGATTATTCATACCTAGACTGAATCGATAATCACTATTATTCACCAGTTTATTAATCATCCTTATTCCTATATGTTCATATGGGTCTTCAAGTTCATACTCTTCATTTTCAAGAAATGAAAAAGGATTAAATGGTTCACCATCATCTCTCATTCTAAAGATAATTTCACCTAATTGATTTACTAATATAAAAACATCTATAAAATGTTCTTTATTATCATTATAAGCAAATTTTGAAACATTTCCTGCCATCTCTTCAATAGAAAGAGCTAGTAAAAGAGCTTTATAATCATCAATGTTATTGGCTTTACAAAAATCCATAATCTCTTTAGAAAGTTTCATAACCTCACTCATATTACTTTTAATAGTTCTATTCAAATGAGCTTTATGATCTATTTCGAACTGTTTAGGTAGCATCATCATACTTTTAATAGAAGTAGGAAACTTCTTTGACCAGAACCATACCCATAATACTAAACCAATTATTGCAAAAATTTCACCAATACAATAAGCTGCATAAATTCCATCTTCGCCGAAAATTTGTGAAAGAATTAAACCAGTTCCTAATACAAAGACTAAAGACTCGCAAATATTTAAGAAATAGGTTGTTTTTAAGTTTTGAGTTGCAAGATAAAAATCTTGGAAGATAGCTATAATGGTTAAGAATGGTAATCCTGCTAAGTACCAAATAACAGCAGTTCTTGCATAATCTAATGCTTGACCATCTAAACTACCAAAAGCATGAATTAACTCAGTATTAAAGATAATAGCTATTATTGAAACGACAAAACTAATAATTACTCCATAAAATAGTGAAAATTTTAAAGATCTTTCTAAAAGATTCTCATCTTCTTCGCCAAAGAATATTCCAGACATTAAGTTTGTAACTATTCCAAATGATAGTGGAATAGATAAGAATAGTAATGCTAAATTTTTTTGGATAGCAAATGCTGTAATAGCTAAACTACCACCAATTACTCCTAAAATATTATTAAAAATAACAGAACATAAGAAGTCGGATAGTGTTTTATATATTTTAGAAACTCCAAGTTTAACCATCTTAAAAGTTTCTTGACCAACTTCAGTAGGTTTAACAAATTTTAAAGTATTATAAGGTTTTCTAAAATGAATTATAAAAACTAATGAACCTAAAATATAACTCAAAGCAGTAGCTAATCCCATTCCGAACATTCCAAGTTTAAAAATATAAACATTTGCTAAGTCAAAACTTATATCTAAGATTGTGATTGCTAAAAAGAAGTAAAGTCCAATATTTGGTGTCCCATCCATACGTTCTTCATTAATAAAAACAACATTTAAGATGTTAAACAGCATTCCTATTGAAATACCTCTTATATATGAAGTAGTTAAGTCTTGAATATCTGGTGTAGCTCCTAGAAAACGTGCTACAAGGTTAGCTCCGAAAAACATTAATAATGAAATAATAACTCCAGTTATAGTTGCCCATATAACAGAGAGTGTAAATACTACATGTTCTTTCTCTTTCTCGTTTCTACCTATGTAGAAACCAATTAGAGTTACGGCACCAAAACCAAAAATACTTCCTATTCCATATAATATTTGAAATAGGGGAGAGCATGAACCTAAAGCTGCCAAAGCTTTACTACCGAAATAATTTCCTGTGATAATAGCATCAATATTGTTTCCAATTCCATTAGTAACAGTTGAAATAATAGTTACAATGAGATAGTTTTTATAAATCCCTCTAAGGATATAATCATTTGTCCTATTGTCTGATAAAGGTTTAAAAAATTTCATAGTTAAATTGATCTTAGGTGAAGTAAAATTTGTAAGTAATTTTGAGTTACGATTATTTCTCTTAATGATTATTTTATCAAAGTTTGTTTAATATGGATAAATGCAACCTACTGGAATTTAAAATTAATCTGAGGAATTATTTCTATTTGCAAATTAATTCACTTAGATGAAATAAATTATTGTTGTTTTTCAATATAAAGCTTAACTTAGTTTGAGCAAGTAAAGATTTAGAAAAAGAAAGTATAGTTTAATCGTGATTATAGTATTTTTTCTGATATTAAAACTTAACCAAAATATTTTATTTAACTTTTAGAAACAGATGAAAAAGATGGTTCAAACGTAACAGATAAAAATATTAAAAGAAATTCATTAAACAAGGATAAAAGTTGAAGGTAAGTTAAATTTACCATTAAAAGAAAAATTTATTTTCCTGTAATTTCTTAGCTTTACTGAGATTTAATGATATATAATAGTGTTTCATAAAACCAATTAAATCTGTTAAAATTATTGATACAATTAAAAAATAAAAAATTCTTCTTTAGTTTTATAACAGAAGAAGAATAAACTTTAATTTAAACAATATCAAACTTTATACCAAAGAATATAAGCAGCTCATAAATTTGCGAGTTGCTTTACTTTTTTAGTCAATTTGATATTTAATATTTTTTTACTGGAATTCGTATTATTGTTTTTAAGTTTTCAGGTTTAGTTCTTCGTGGATCGCTTAGATAAATTTCATGATGCTTCCTATTATTTCTGAAATCTAATTTGAGATTATTATCTGATGCGAATTGCTTTATTTTTTCAATTGTTTTTGGTTCATAATCATAACTACCAACGTGCATACATTGAATAACGTCTCCTTCATCGTACGTAATAAATTCGACATCAGAAAAATCCAAATCCTTTTTTTTCGTAGCTTCCTCGATTGCCCAATCGAAAACTTCTTGAGTTACAAACTTTGGTAACCGAATCATCGAAATCCATTCAAATTCGTCTTTACTATTAAAATCAATCTCTTCTTTCCCATCTATCCACCATAAACCTTCAAGTGGAGGTACAACATATTCAAAATAACCATCAATATCTTGACCAGATTTTTACTCATACGAATAGTAAAAGCAACAGGATAAAGTTTTGCTAGAGCTTTCTTATAATCTCCATTTTCAGTATTTGGATCACCTTTTCCTTTAATTGCTATAAAGTTCATTTTTGGAATTGTTATCTGTTCAGGTTTTTTCTTAGGACGATAAAAATTTTTCTCTTCTTTTTTGAAATCGTAAGGCATAATTAAACCTCTAAATAAAATCTTACTATTTATAATCTTATTAAAGCAATCTATACAACCGATAAAGGTAGAATAACACATTTCTTATTTGTTTCTAAATTAAGGTTCTTGTAAATTTTGAGAATAGAAAAGCTGATAGTTTAAGTAACTATCAGCGCTATATTCAAAAATGGCAGGGGTTGGTACAATCGACGGTGAATGTGAATCAGAAGCTGAACTTAAATCAACCATTGAAAGCTTAAGCGTTGGTAAAGGTAACTGCGTTGTAACAACCGATGACAAGCATATCCACTATGATAACGGTTCTGAATTTATCGATTTAGGTGGTGATATTGACTTAGCACCATACCTAAAGAGTGCAGATGCAACCAATCAATTCATAGCGAAAGAAGGAGATAAAGTTTTAGTTGATCCGGCAACCGTCACTCAAGTAGACACGAA
Source organism: uncultured Eubacteriaceae bacterium (assembly GCA_947625585.1). Taxonomy (GTDB): domain Bacteria; phylum Bacillota; class Clostridia; order Eubacteriales; family Eubacteriaceae; genus CANRHG01. Next base: position 1,717 of record CANQOZ010000075.1, on the reverse strand, counting down.
CAAGCAAAGCATTGAATCTTTACAGACCAAAGTTGACAGCTTAGACGGAGCGTTAAAGGAATCCGACATTGTATTCGCAACCGATCCAGAAGTTGAAGCACAACTAGCACTCGGCGCACAAGATGCTTTAGGGGAATAGAATTCCACAGGGGCGGAACCCCGTCCCTTTATTTTTTTATCATGAAAGACTTACAAGTAGCAATCGCTAATTATTATGCTAATAAAGCGATTGATCCAATAGTTAGTATAAAACCAAGCGTTGAAGAATTACCGAGTTCCGCTAATGAAGGTGATTGTAGGGAATGTAAAAATATTTATTACATTTTCGACAATGGGAAGTGGAATGAACTCGATGTCGGGAATACAGAGTCTGATATTGAATTTGCCACGGATGACGAGGTACTTCAAATGTTAAAAGAGGGGGAGGAACTAGCACGTGGATAAACCGTTGAAACTAGAACAAGCAAGAGTAATAGCTAAAAACTATAGCACTCGTATAATCCCACTCGAAACAAATATCTTAGATGCTTTAGGCGTTACTCGTGCATTACAGGAAACCGTCCAAGCTGATAATGATGCAATAGCTAATATTGAAATCCTTAAAAGTACACTGAGTGAAATAGAAAGTACGTTAAACGGAGCAGGGATTGAAGCGAGTAACATTAAAGTTACTGATTTAAAAATTACAAATTGTTCCGAATCACAACTAAAAAAGGAATCTAGTGGTAAAATTATATCACAATTATCTTCTGATACTATACATTTTGACGTACAAGGAATGAATGAAAATCCACCTATAACATTATTTCTTATAACATCCGATGTATCTAATTATTTTAGTTCTGAAACCTATAAGGGTGTAATTTTCTTAGAAGCTCATTTAGGTTAATTTGGTTTAATACTTCTTTTGATATAATATCCCCAAAATAATTTGGAGGATATGAATGAATCAACAGCAGGAAACGAAAACCTGTAAGTACTGCGGTTCGGAAATACCGAAAAATGCTAAAATTTGTCCTAATTGCAGAAAGAAGCAAAGCCATAAAGTTAGAAACACCATTCTAATCATTATAGGCGTTTTGCTAGTACTTGTTGTGATTGGAGCCATGTTCGGCGGAGGCGGTAATAATTCTACAACTGTAGTGGAAACTGAAACCGAAACAAGCAATGATAATAATTCATCAACTGCGACAGCCCCAACAGAGCAAAATTTCACAGTAGGCTCTACTTACAGTGTTGATAACATCGATGTTACTCTAGACAGTGCTAATATTTCAACAGGTGACGAATTTAACACACCGGCTGAAGGTATGGAATACCTGATTTTAAACTGGACTATCGTAAATAACAGTGATGAAGAATTTAACACATTTGACATAAGCTTTAATGCCTATGTTGATGGAACTAAAACTGAGATGGCCATTACAGGAATTGGTGGTGGCTTAAACGCAGCTGATATTTTACCAGCAGGAACTAATGTATCAGGAAATCGTATTTATGAAGTTCCGGTTAACTGGCAAGAGTGTCAAGTTAGAGTTCAAAACGGTTTAGTTGGTGGTGATTCAGTAACATTTACAATTACTCCAGACCAAGTAAGTTAATTAAATTTAAAAGACCTTAACCGGTCTTTTTTTATTTCTCATTTTTTTAAATAGGAGGTGTTTCGTGTGACTGAGTGGGATATGATTATCGCTTTATCGGTTATAGTACCCTTTAT
>CANQOZ010000074.1 GCA_947625585.1 uncultured Eubacteriaceae bacterium | reverse complement strand
CTTGTAATAAAGGAACGCCGTTAGCTCCCTTCATTAAAAGATAATTTTCACCCGTTACATGGCTCATAATAAAAGCAACGACAAGGATTATAGAAAAACCGATTATGGTATCCCGTGCTTCTAACTCAGGTTGCGGGTTATATCCACTGGCAAACGGCATAATGAAACCACATAGTACCATTAGTGCATGAGAGACTAAACTCTGTAGTGCCATTATATGGAAACCAGCATAATCGTAAAATACCCATAATGGGTAGATCAATACTATTACTCCCCCAACAATAGCGAGTAGGTTAATATACGGATAAGTAGAGTCAGGGCAAAAGAGTACAATAAAAGGTAGTACCATGCAGACCTGGTTACAGAAGTCAAAACGAAAACTCGTAATTGAAAATCCGTGAAAATAACTATTCCAACAGATTCTGAAAACTTCCAGGAATAACATAGCAGCTGCGCTCATTTTCAACACTTTTCGACTAAAACTCTGGTCTTTGCGTTTAACCACTTCTCTAGTTATACAAAAGAGGAGAATAAATAGTATACTAGAAATTACAATATGTGTAAGGGAAAATACCCTGTTTTCAGGTTCAATCCCAATTGGTGGGAGATAATACCTGTTTATGAATTCCTGTAACATAAAGCTCTCCTTTTAAAATGTTAGAAAATAAACTTTTTAGTGTTACTAATAAATATAACCATATTTGTCTTTGTTACTCAGGTGGAGTCGATTCAACTTTGCTATTATACCTCCTCAGCAAGGTGAAACCGGTAACAGCTATCACTGTAAACGGAATCATGGTTTCTCCTGATGAAATGGAAGAAGCGGTTAAGTTTGCTAATAGTTTAGACAATGTTAACTTTGAAACAATTCCTGTAGATATATTAGAACTTGACGAATTCAGACAAAATGGACCAAAGCGGTGCTACTTTTGTAAGAAATATATCTTAGGTAAAGTAAAGAAAAGGGCTCAGGAACTAGGATGTGATGTAGTAATAGATGGAAGTAATATTGATGATCTCTCTGACTACCGTCCTGGTTTAGCTGCTATTGAAGAACTTGGTATAAAGAGTCCGTTTATCGAAGCTGAGTTTACAAAAGATGACATCTATGAACTGAGTAGAAAATATGATCTTCCAACTAAAAATAAAGCTTCAGGTGCGTGTCTGGCTACACGAATTCCTACAGGGGAGTTGCTCACAGAAGAGAAGCTTAAAAAAGTTGGAGAGGCTGAACAATATTTAAAAGAACTTGGATTTAAACAGTTACGACTCCGGTTAAAAGATAACTGTTATGGAAAAATTGAATGTTTTAAAGAAGATTTTGACCTATTCTTTAATAATCTTGAAAAAATACAAAAAAGATTAAAAAAATTGGGAATAATAATAGAAGATACTCCTAACGAATATAAAACAGGTAGCATGAATCGAGAGGTAAATAATGAGTGAAGTAGATGATTTGGGAACAATGATTTTAACTGATGAAGAAGGTAAGAAAGCTGAGTTTGATTTTCTTGGAGTCATTGACTTTGACAAAAAAGAGTACATCTTTTTACAGCCATTAGAAGAGGCAGAAGAAGGGGTTTGCTTTATTCTCCAAGTAGTTGAAGATGAAGAAAATGGTGAATCCTATATATCTGTTGATGATGATAAGCTGTTGGAATTCCTTTTCGACTTATTTAAAGAAGAAAATAAGGACGAATATGATTTTATAGATTAATTCAGGAGGGATTATGCTCAAAATAGGAATTGACATTGGTGGTACCAACCTAGCTGGTGGTGTAGTAAATGAAGACGGAAAAGTTGTTATTACTGATTCTATCCCGACTAAAGCAGAAGAAGGTTACAAGGCAGTTCTCGGCAGAATTATCGAACTTTGCAAAAACTTAATTGATAAAGCTAAGACAGAATATCCAGATCAGAAAGTGGATTCCATTGGTTGTGGCGTTCCCGGTATTGTTAAAAACGGTATGGTTATCAATGCTCCTAATGTTAAGTGGAAGAATGAACCACTTGCTAAAGATTTAGAAGCAGCGACAGGACTTCCTGTAACTTTAATTAATGATGCAACAGCTGCTCTTGTTGCTGAAAATGCATTTGGAGCTTCTAAAGGTGTTGATAATTCAGCCATGTATACACTCGGAACCGGAGTTGGTGGTGGTCTTATTATAAATGGGAAAGTTGTAACAGGTTCCCATGGTGTTGCAACAGAATTTGGTCATACCCTGCATAAACCAAACTTTTACTCCTGTAATTGTGGTAAAAATGGTTGTCTCGAAACTTACTCATCAGCTACAGCAATCGTAAAACAGTTTGAACATCTTGTTGAACAAGGCTTAAAGACAGAACTTGAACTTGGAGATTTGGAAGCTAAAGATATTATCGATGCTGCTAAGAATGGTGATGAAGCAGCTCTAGCTGCTTTTAACATCTTAACGGATGAATTAGCTCTAAACATGGCTAACCTCATCGATATACTTGACCCAGAAGTATTCGTAGTTGGTGGTGGCGTAGCTAATGCTGGTGATTTCCTGTTTGACTCATTAAAAGACAAAGTTGGCAAAAATATAACATTTAAAGAAGTAGTAGGCGAACCAGTTATTAAACCGGCACAGTTTGGAAATGATGCTGGAATTATTGGTGCAGCTTATTCTGGAGATTACGTTTAATTAATGAACCGTTATTCTTGTATATTCTTAGGCCCCAACCGAGTAGAACTCATAACTGCTCAAAGGGGCCGAAATAGAAAGTTAAAAATTATTGATAGAGCCTATTATCCCTTAGATATCGATTATGAAATCTTTGATAACGGAGTTATAACTAATACCACAACAGATCTTTTGGAAAAAATAATAGGCGAATATATCAGATTAGCTGAGGAATACTCACCAGAGAAAATTGAACTTATTTTCTCCCATGAAATCACAAGAGCTAACAACTTCCTGTTTGTTTATTACAGGTTAAACTCACTCTTTGATAACTGCCAACTCAGAATTGTATCGGATGATGAAGAATTAAATCTATTTAGTTCAGCAGCTAAATTATATCTGCCTGAAATTTACAACTTTTCTTCTGAAAATTCTCTAATAGCATCTATAAACTCAGAACAGATCAACTTTGCTCTAACCAACAATGGCATAATCGACTATACAGACCAGATTCCGTATGGCTACCTTAAAATCAGTGAGTTAGTTGAAAGAATCACAAAGCAGCGAACCCACTACTCAAAGCTTTTATCTGAAATTTTAGAAAGTAAGCTAAGACTAGCCATTATGCATATTGGTAAGCGAAAGCTTAAGTATGTTTGCTTAATTACTAAAGATGCTGTTGCTCTAAGTCAGGTAGTTGAATGTGATGTAAAAGGTAATCTCTATATTTTTTCAAAAAAAGCAATCAACGATGCTTATCATAAAGTAAAAGAGTTAACACCTGAACAGCTCAAGACATTATATCCGGACTTGAGTGAAGTTGAATCAATTACACTCCAATCAACCATTATTGTTGCTAGACAGTTGTTAAATACAGCTAAAGCGAATGAGATTGTTTTGATCCATAGAAATTTAGCTGAAACAATCGTTGAACTTCAGTTCCAGATTACAAAACGGAAGGAAATAGACAGCTGGTTAGAAGAAGGAGCTTATCAGAGTGCTATTGCTTTATCTGAACGCTATTTTGTTGACCAAAAGCATGCCGAACTGATCGAAAAGTATGCTCTACAACTTTTTAACTTTTTAAAACCTAGATTTAACTTAACGAAAAGGGAGAAGAAGTACTTAAAACTAGCCACTAGACTTATGGATGTTGGTCAGTACGGTGGAGAAGACGGGCAGTCTAAAGCTGTTGAAGAAATTGTAAACCGTGAAGAAATTATTGGATTAAGTAAAGAAGATAGACGAATTATCGGACGTATCTGCTATAACGTCAAAGTAAATGATTATGGTCGAACTCAAAATTTAGAAGGTTTTGAGATGGACGAAGCACTCATTATTGCACAAGTAACAGCGATTATTAAACTAGTAGCTACACTTGATCAGAGTAGAAGGCAGAAGGTTTCAAAACTGTCCTATTCTATTAAAGATAACAACTTAATTGTTAAAGTAATAACGAGTCATAACACTCAACTTGAGAGTTACTACTTTGAACGTGATAGTAAGTGGATTAGGAGAGTATTTGAATTAAGTCCAGAACTTAAAGTTAAAAGAGTCAAAACATGAGTAAACAAGACAATAATACCGTAGTAGAAGAACAAACCTTTACTCCTGGTCCATACGTTGGTAGGGAGGAAAGCTGGATCGACTTTAACTATAGAGTCTTAGAGGAAGCGTTTGATAAAACAAACAAGTTGATGGATCGTTTTAGCTTTTTATCAATTACTGCGAGTAACTTAGATGAATTTTTTAGTGTAAGAATCGCAGGACTCTTAGACCAGGTTAGTGTTGGATACAACAAAAGGGGTTTAAATGGAAGAACTCCAAAGGAAGAATTAAAGAAGTTAAACAAGCTCACCCATGAGTTTATGAAACACCAGTATAGCTGTTTGAATAAATCTTTAATTCCAGAACTTGATAAGTTAGACATTAACTTTATTGACTTTGATGAATTAACTGAGGAAGAAGAAAGTTTTGTTGAAGATTATTTTAACAACCATGCCTTTCCTGTATTAACTCCCCAAGCAATTGATTCATCGAGACCATTTCCATTAATAAAGAGTCAATCCGTCTATTTAATGGTCCAACTTGCCAATCCTGATGAAAAGAAGAAAAAGAAGAATGCCAAAGAGGACCTTTGGGCAATCGTCGAAGTTCCACAAGTGCTAGACAGAATCGTTGCACTACCGAATAAGGAACACAAACGATTCATATTTTTAGAGAATATAATAAAGCACTATATCGCTGACTTATTCCCCGGTTATAAAGTCAAAAATGTTAACGAGTTTCGAATTACCAGAAATGCTGACTTGGATATCGACGAAGACGAAGCAGAAGATCTACTGATTGAAATTGAGAAGGAAGTCTTAAAAAGGAAATTTGGATCAGTAGTACGGCTTGAAATCACGCCAAACATGAATAAAAAGACCAGAAGGAATCTGGAAAAATGGTTGGAAGTAAATGAGGAAGACGTGTTTGTCTTAACTGGTCCTCTTGACTTAAAAAGCTTCTCAAAGTTCGCTGGAAGAGAAGAATTTGATGATCTTCGTAAAGAAAAATGGAAACCGCAGCCAGCTGCTGACTTCTACGGTCAAGATGATATCTTCAAGGTAATTAATGAAAGAGATCGCATCATTTCTCACCCATTTGAATCATTTGATACAGTCGTTGATTTTGTAAGACAAGCAGCAAACGACGATAATGTCTTAGCTATTAAACAAACCTTGTATCGTGTTTCAGGTGATTCACCTATAATTGATGCACTTATTGAAGCAGCAAATAACGGTAAACAGGTAACAGCCTTAGTTGAACTCAAAGCAAGATTTGACGAGGAAAATAATATTGAATGGGCTAAGAAATTAGAAGAAGCTGGAGTCCATGTAATATATGGTCTACCAGGTCTTAAGATTCACGGTAAAGCAATCTTAGTCGTAAGACAGGAAGACGATGAAATTAAACGCTATGTTCATCTTGGAACAGGTAACTACAATGATGTAACCGCTGGACTCTATACAGACTTAGGAATGTTTACAGCAAACGAAAGTATTGCTACAGATGTTTCTATGCTATTCAACCGGTTATCCGGTTATTCCCACTTTGACATCTGGCATAAAATTTCAGTGGCTCCAGACTCAATGAGAGACACTTTCTATGAACTGATCGACAGAGAAATAGAAAACGTTCAAAAAGGTGGTAAGGGTAAAATTTTTGCAAAGATGAATGCCCTTATCGATGACGGTATAGTTAATAAACTATACGAAGCTTCACAAGCTGGAGTTGAAATCGATCTTGTGGTCAGAGGAATGTGTTCACTTATTCCAGGT
>CANQOZ010000073.1 GCA_947625585.1 uncultured Eubacteriaceae bacterium | reverse complement strand
TATTATTCAAAATTGTTGTTTTATAAAATAATTTGATTGTAATAATCACTCAATACATCTTAGGTGCGATCATTTTTAATAGAAAGGGAAAAGATTGTGAAAATCAAAAAGTTTTTTGTTACAATTCTGATTCTATTCTCTATTTTATGTGTAACTGGTGCAACAGCATTCGCTGAACCGCAACCATATAGAAATGAAGATGGATCAGAAGTTTATAACAAAGAAGAAGTTGAACAATGGAATAATGATCTTATAAATCAATATCCAAATCGTGTTGATCAAGTTAGAATTTCTGGTGCTGGAGTAATGTATGACAACGAAGTAGAAACGTATACAGCAGATGTTCAAATGATAGCTGGTGGATCTTCTTCTGGTGTCGAATGGTCAGTTTCAGGACCAGCTCATATTGATCAAAATGGTCGATTAACTCCAACTGGAGGAGACGGGACGGCTGTTATTAGAGCTAAGGCAAAGGATCCGTCAGTTTCTTCTCGACTGGTTACTGTAGAAGACGGTCAAACCCTATTTTATTATTTAACCTATAGAGATGCTCAGTTTTCTGTAAATATTAAGGCAAATGGTAAGAATCCAGTTCAACCAGCTAACCAAGCTGTTACTGGAATTACATTAAATAAAAATTCACTTTATTTTGGCCATGAACCGGATGGAAGCTGGTTTCCTGCATCAGCTACACTAACAGCTAATTTACAACCTGCTGGTATTAGTGGTAAAACTGTTCACTGGTATGACGACAGCCCTGGAATTGAAGTTCAATCAACTGGCCCAAATACCTGTGTAGTTACACCGACTAATTTTACGATTGCTATTCCTATTATTACAATAACAGCTGAATGTGACAATCAGGTAGCTACTTGTCAGGTTATAATGATCTCTCGCTATAATGAAGATATAAAGATCATATTAAATAGAAGTTCTGAAACCATTTCAACAGGTGGGTCATTCTCACTAGATGCAACTGTAACCAGTAAAGTTGCTACTCCTGTAACACTAAATTGGAGTAGCTCAGCTCCAAATATAGCAAAAGTTGATAATAATGGTAATGTAACTGGAATCTCTGCTGGAACAGCAAAGATAACAGCAACAGCTAGGGTTGAAAATTCAGCTAACGGTTTAGCTGTCATACAGGCAGCACCAAAAACTATTTCTGCTGATTGTCAAGTTACTGTAACAGGACAAACTTCAAAAGATATAGCTGTTAAAAGTATTAAACTTACACCAAATGCTATTACAATGGAAAAAGGTGAAGTTAAAAAGATTACTGAAACAATCGAACCAGCTAATGCTACTAATAGAACAGTTTCCTGGGGATCATCAGCATCAAATGTAGTTTCTGTAGATTCAAGTGGAAATATAACAGCTCAAGGACCTGGAGAAGCCCTAATTACGGCAACAGCTTCTAATGGTGTTAGTGCTCATACAATTGTTGATGTTAAGAAAACTGACTATGTTGCTGCGCCAACAAATGTATTACTTTCAATTAATAATAAGATACTTACTGTTGGTGAAGAAGTTATTATTGCTGCAACAGTTGAACCAGCAGGTACTGTACAAGCTGTTGAATGGAGTTCAAGTAATCAGGAAGTAGCTGTTGTTAATCAAGGGAAAGTAACAGCTCATAAACCAGGCAATGCTATTATTACTGCTAAAACACCAACCGGAGTAACCGGTAAATGTACAATTACAGTAAATATGCCAAAAACAGAAGTTAAGAGAGTATCAAATGTCTCACTAGATGCTTCTTCTAAAACTTTAAAAGAAGGAGATAGCTTTATCTTGAAAGACACATTTACTCCAGCTGATGCAACTGATAAAGCTGTTAAATGGGAATCTTCAAAACCAGAAGTCGCTACGGTTAGTGCCGGTAAAGTAACTGCAATCAAAAAAGGTAGTACAGTAATTAAAGTAACAACTGATGATGGTCAAAAAACTGCTCAATGTACTGTAACAGTTGAAGAAGTAGTAAAAAACCATAAAGTTAGTGTTACCGGAGTTAAGTTAAACCAAACAAGTGGTTCAATTCAAGTAGGAGATAGTTTACCTCTAAATCAAACAATTTCTCCATCAGATGCTACTGATAAAGCTGTTAAATGGTTTTCGTCTAACGACCAAATTCTAAAAGTAAGTTCAGACGGAGTTGTTGTTGGTGTTGGTGCTGGTACTGCTACAGTTTCTGTTGTTACAGAAGATGGACAAAAAACAGCAGAATGTCAGATTTCAGTAAAAGCTATAGCAGAAGATACTCAACATCAGGTTAGTAGCCCAGGAATAGTACAACCTGCTCCAGATACTCCATCTCAGAGCGATGCTAACCCTGATCAACCACAACCAGAAAATCCAGGAACTCCTGAAAATCCTGAACAAACAGTTCAACCAGAACAACCTGGTAAGATCTATCGTTTGTACAATGAAGCTAATCAAGAACATCTATATACAACAGATGCTAGTGAAGCTCAAGCTCTTGTAAGTTCAGGTGGTTGGAAAGACGAATCAGAAAATAGTTGGATTTCTCCTGATAGTGGTGATCCAGTTTATCGTCTCTACAACGAAGCTGTAAGAGAACACCTATATACAAAAGATTTATCTGAAGTAAATGCTCTTAAGAATGCTGGATGGACAGTTGATAATCAAGAAAAACCACTTTTCTATTCTGGTGGAGATAAACCAATCTATCGTGTTTATCATGAAGGAATTAAGAGACATCATTTAACAACAGATGAAAGTGAATATAGAGCTCTTGTTAATGGTGGTTGGAATGATGAACAAGTAGCATTTTATGCTGTTGGATAATTAAGAATTTTAAGAAATAATAAACTTTGGGGATAGTCAGTTGATTTTCTGATTATCCCTATTTTACTGTTTAAAAATCTAAATCTATTTGAAAAAGAAGTAGAATTGAATTTAAAAAATAATAACTAATCTCTCAAATATATAATTTAAAATAAAAAGTGTCAACGTTCACATTCAAAACATATTTATGGAAAATAATAGAGAATATATAGATAATAAAACAATTTCTAGATCGTTAACATTTTAGGTTTTAAATCTAGTTTTTTGTTAAAGCTATGATTTCTTGTAAGCTTATTTGATTTACATTCATATTTAAAACATTAACCTTGATAATAGGAGAGGTCAAAAGCTATTTTATCTATTTGAACTTAATAAAAAACTAACAACTAACAGCTAGATTTGATTATTGAACAATTAGTTTAGAGCTTTTCCTATATCAAGGAAAATGCTTTATGGTTTTTTTTAACCTCCTTAGATCCTAGGAGTTTATGTTCAAATGGTTTAAACTTGAACAGTTCTAATTCCAGCCGGCTAGACGAATCTAATTAACCGTTAAACAATAACCGTGAGAGGAAATCATTCAATTGAATGCCATTTTATTTTGTATCGATACTGTAATATATTATAGGGAAAAGAGGCGGAAAAAGTACTAAAAGTGCTATAATAAGAAATGATATTAGATATCGAGAAAACAAAATCAGATTTAAGAAAATACATTATATTTAAATTAAACTGTAATTTCTTTAACTTTATCTTTCCTTATTAAATTGTATCTTACAAATATTTAATAGTTAGTCAAAATCTTTGAAAATTATCTACAAATATTTTTAAAAACAGAATACCTTCATTATTTTAGGCAACTTGTTCGGTTTTTTTTAGAATAACTTGACCAAAACAATCCATTACAGGATCATCATTAATTATTTCGCCAACACTATCAACTATAATCTCTCCTAATTTCGGATTCTTAATTGAATCAACATAACCATTTATTACAGCATTTACATCAGAATACTCAAAAGCTAAATCGCATTCTTCCATAGTACAGTTTTCTAAAACTAGATTTTCGCAGTAACAGAGAGGTTGTGTTCCAATTATTTTACAATTAATTAAAGTTAAGTTTTTTGAATACCAACCTAGGTATTCACCTTTTATAATGCTATTTCTAACTGTTACATTTTCACTGTGCCAGAAAGCATCCTTAGTATCTAGAACAGAATTATTAATTTTAACATTTTTAGTATATTGGAAAGAATATTTTCCAGTAAGGTGAAAATTATCTAAATATAAATTTTGACTATCTAAGAAAATGTATGAACTTGTAATCTTTGTATTAATACAATTAATATCACTTGATTTCCAACCAAATTCGTCTGATTTAATATTACAGTTATCAATATTTATATTTTTACATTCTCTAATAGCTTTTATTCCGAAAAACTCACAATTTTGGATTTGACCGTTGTCGCAATACCATAGAGCTGCTCTAGTTAAATTATTTAAAGTAGAATTCTCTAAAGTAAAGTTAGTTACATGCCAAAGAGGATATCTAAGTCCAAAGGAACAGTTTTCTACAATAATATTCTTAGATTCTTTTAGGACAGATTCTCCATCTGCCGGTCCAGCAAATAGGCAATTGTCTATAATTGTATTCTGAGTATGATAAAGAGCTCGTTCTTTATCATATTGTTTATTTTTTACCATTTTCATAATCTACTTATATTTTAGAACGATTTGGAGGTTAGAACCAATACTTATTATTAATGGTTTGATATGCCTAAAAGTTATAGTTGATTAAAACATATTATTGTTTATTTTTAAATTAATCAAATAGTTAACTTTAGAATTAGAAATAAGAAAATTGTCAAAGTTCTAAGTATGCTATTATAATTATCAAGATAGAATAAACACAAAAAATTTATTAGTAAAGATAATTAATGTTAAATAAAGATAAATTACTTAATATAGAAGATGATCAATTAGACGAATACTTACAAACTTTTTTTAAAAGAGCTCCACATAACTATCCAGAGAATGTAAAACGTCTAATAAAACAATCAATAATGAATCTTAGATCAACTCAAAAAGGGGAGGAATATTCCCAATATTGTTTTCCAGCTTTAAGAGCTTTAGAAGGACACATTAAATATGTCATTGTTAGAGCTGGTGGTAAAATGGGTCATTCCTTTTCAACTTTTCAAAAAGATCCAAGAACTGGAAAATATAGGTTTGATGAAAAAGTTCATAATCATCATGAAGTTCCATATATTGAGAAATGCTACAACTATTACAAATCTGTTAGAGATACAGTAGTTCATTTTGGTGATATTATTGGAAATACGGATACCACTCGTATGATTGAATCAAAAGATGATGCTGATGAAATTATTATAAAATGTATTAACTTGATAAAGTGGAATTAAATGGAAGAATATAAAGAATATATTATAAGAGAAGCACATACAGACGAATTTGAAATCTATATTGTTTGCTTGAGCTTTGAAAGTATAGCTAATTACCTTGAAAAAATATCTCAAGAAGAATTAATTCAAACTTCAAAAGGGAAAATTTTAATAGATCAATTACTTATTACAGGTAATGGTAAGAATCGTTTCCTATTATGTGAATTTGACAATGGAAATATTATAGTTGACTCATCTGAAAATGTAGAACCTGATGATTCTTATAAAGAAAAAACCATTAAGTTATTAAATAAGAATAAAGATATTATTGAAAATTCAATTCTCACTGATGCAGAGAAAAATAATATTTATAATAATGTTATTTTCTAATTAAACTAGATAAACGATTAGATGTAGAGTCGATTAATTAATATTTAGATCCTATTTAGACAAGAATATCTATTATTGGTCATCTTAAATATTAAGATAGATAATATTAATTTTTTATAGAAATAATTTATAAGTGGTAACTTTTCTAAAAAATAAACCACTAAAATAATCTGAGAAATTAAGAGAGACCACCTGTTTAAAAAAGTAAAGAGAGAATTTGTTAACTTTGGAAAATAATTCGAACAGTATCTTAATTCTGAAATTATTGAATTAGAATAAATGGAAATAAAGCCAGAACGAATTCTGTAATTCGATTATAGAAATCGCTCCTAATCAACAAATTCATCCTGTAAATAAAGACCTTTAGGGTGTCCCACTATCATCCTAAAGGTC
>CANQOZ010000072.1 GCA_947625585.1 uncultured Eubacteriaceae bacterium | reverse complement strand
CTATCAAGACGGTTTGAAGGTAGCTCCTTTTAAATCTCAAAATATGGCTTTAAATTCTTTTGTAACAGAAGAAAACAAGGAAATGGGTAGAGCCCAAGTAGTTCAAGCTGAAGCTTGTGGGATTAAACCGACTGTTCTAATGAATCCTATTCTTTTAAAACCTACTTCGGATACAGGAAGCCAAGTAATTTTAAATGGTAAAGTTATTGCTAATTATAATGCTCAAGATTATTATAAACTTAGGTCAGAGTTAAAGGAAGAAATTATTAAGTCATATTCTCAATTGGCCGAAGAATATAATTTCATCTTAATAGAAGGGGCTGGATCTCCTGCAGAAATAAATTTAAATAAAGATGATATTGTTAATATGGGTTTAGCTGAACTTGTTGATTCTCCTGTAATTTTAATCGCTGATATTGATAGGGGAGGGGTATTTGCCTCTATTTATGGAACAGTTAAGTTATTAGAAAAAAAACATAGGAATAGAATTAAAGGTTTTATTATTAATAAATTTAGAGGGGATAAGAAACTACTAGAACCTGGAATTAAGATGATTGAAGAAAGAATCGATATTCCATGTTTAGGCGTAATCCCTTTTGAGAATTTCTCTATAGATGACGAAGATAGTTTAACAAATCGTTTTGAAAATAATAGTAAAAATTCAAAATTTAAAATCGGTATCATAAAATTTCCTCACATATCAAATATCTCAGACTTTACAGTTTTTGATCAATATGAAGACATTGAAGTTGTTTATATTGATTCTAAAGAACAATTAAAGAATAAATTCAATTTACTCATTCTTCCCGGAACAAAGAATACTGCTTATGATTATCAATTTTTAAAAGATAAAGATATGATTAAGCCTCTAAAAGCAAAAATAGATGAAACTTTTACTATTGCAATTTGTGGTGGATTTCAAATGCTAGGTAAAAGATTAAAAGACCCAAATAATCTAGAAAGCTTTATGAACGAGATTGAAACTTTAGGCTTAATTGAAATGGAAACAATCCTCCAAGAAATAAAGGAATTAAAACAAGTAAAAGGAAAATCTTATAATGGCTTTAATTTAAATGGATATTTTATTCATATGGGAGATTCAAAAATCAATGAAGAATTTGAGCCATTCTTAATTTCTCAAGACTTTTCTGATGGAATTGTAAAAGATAATTTAATTGGGACCTATCTTCATGGAGTTTTTGATAATGATGCTTTTAGGGAAGATCTCTTAAAATCACTCGGATACTTTCCAATTAAAAAGAATTTTCAAGAATTTAAAAATAAGGAATATAATAGATTAGCTCAGTTTGTAAGGGAAAATGTGGATTTAGATCAGATCTATCAAATAATTTCGAATGATTAACTTAACAATAACACCAGGAGTTTGGTTAATAATGATTATTTTAGCTGTCATTATTGATTACATTATTGGGGATCCAAAATTTATTTGGCATCCTGTCCAGGTAATTGGAGCATTAATTAAATTCCTGAATACTTTTCTTAATCGAGGAAACTTTAGAAAATTTAAAGGTTTTATTTTAGTTTCAATTGTACTAAGTTTTACTTTTAGTATTTTTTACTATCTACAGCTAGTTTCTCTTTATATTAATTATTATGTTTATTTAGTAATTAACATTTGGTTTTTATCAACTGCAATTGCAAATAAATCATTAAAAAGACATTGTCGGCTAGTAAAACGTGATTTGGATGAAAAAGACCTAGATAAAGCTAGAACAGATTTAGCTATGGTAGTAGGTAGAGAAACTCAGAACTTAAATAAACCAGAAATAATTAAAGCTGTAGTGGAAACTGAAGCTGAAAGTTGTATAGATGGAATCATTTCTCCACTTTATTTTATGAGTATTGGAATAATTACCTCTATTTATATTCCAGGTTTAAATCCATTAACTTTGGCATATCTTTATAAAGCTATTAACACATTAGACTCTATGGTTGCCTACAGAGTAGAGCCTTATAAGGAATACGGTTATTTTTCAGCTATCATAGATGATATTTTTAATTTTATTCCTGCAAGAATAGGCTCTTATTTAATGTTATTTGCTGGAGGTTTACTTGGTTATAATTTTCAAATTGCTTATAAAGTTTATCAGAACGATAAAATGAAACATCTTAGTCCTAACGCTGGTCATGCAGAAGCTGTTATGTCTGGTCTATTAGGAGTAAGACTGGGTGGTCCAAATGTTTATTTTGGACAGGAAATTTCTAAGCCTTTTATTGGAATTAACCGATTTAATTATCGAATAGATGATATTTCAGATGGAATGAAAATAGACGAAATAACAGAATTATTATTTTTAGTTCTAATCATAGTTTTATTTTTTGTTGTATATTCTATAAGTAGATTTTTTTAAATGGATAATTATAAAGAAACAAAAGAATATTTTGATTCGAAAGCTTCTAAGTGGGATCAAATAGTTCATCATGATGCTAATAAGATTAACTTAATTTTAGAAGTTACCAATTTAAAAAGAAATTCCAAAATTCTAGATATTGGCAGTGGAACAGGAATTCTAGTCGATTATCTTGAACAATATATGCCTAAACAAATTGTTGAAATAGATTTGTCACCTGAAATGATAAAACGAGCAGAATCCAAATATGATTATCCAAATATAACCTTTTTAAATGAGAATTTTTATGAATCTGATTTAGAAGGGTTCGATTATCTTATTTGTTATTCTAGCTATCCACATTTCAAAAATAAAGCTAACTTCTGTGAAAAGATTTATAAAGCTTTAAATAAGGATGGTCGTTTTGTTATAGCTCATTCTCAAGGTAGAAGAAAAATAAATCAAACTCATGAAAGTAAAGAGGTCCGTGATGTTAGTAATATACTTAGAAATGCTTTTGAGGAAGCTGAAACTTATTCAAACCTCTTTAATGTTGATGTAATAATTGACACAGAAGAACTCTACGTCATTTCTGGCATCAAACAGAGGCCCTTAATTCGATTACTTAACAAACAAAATAAATAATTTTTCAATTTTCTTTTTTTAATTAAATTATACGTTTTCAATTGAGAATTGGATACAAATCTAACATATAATACTATTCCTGCTTTAAAAGGAAAAATATGAAAAACAAATTAAATGATGACGAATTTTACGATGATGTTGAAGTTAGAGAAATCGATTTTACTGAAACGGACTTACTTGGAGAGGATACGAAGAAAAGTAAAAAAAGACGAAAACGTTTTAAAATTTTTCTAATAGTTTTAGTTATATTTCTTATTGGAATTTATATCTTTGGTCTTTTTTTCTATCAAACCCACTTTTTTCCAGGAACAAATATTGATGGAATTAGTGTCTCAAATTGTACTGATGAGTCTGCTCAAATTAAAATTAATAATACAACTTCAAGCAGGGAAGTAACTATAATGGGTGAGGATGATTTATCTAGTACAATTACAGCAAATGAAATTAATTTAAAATTTGATAATTTAGAGATTTTAAATAATATTCTCATGAACCAAAAAGTTTTGATATGGCCAATTGATATATTAAAGGTTTCTGAGAATGATTTTACTACTGACTATACTTACAATCAGGATTTACTAAATAATATTGTTAATAATTTACCACTTGTAACTAATCCAAATATTGTTGAACCGGTTAATGCCCAAATTGACTATAATGGCGAAGAGTATTTCATACAACCTTCAGTTCCAGGAGATAAACCAAATGTTACTAAGTTAAAAGATGCTATTATAAACGCTTTACTTCATAATAAAGAAGAACTTAACTTAGAAAGAGACAATTTATATGTTAAACCAAGTATAATTGAATCAGATGAAGCAATTCAAGATGACTTGGATGAATTAAACAAGGTAATTCAAGCTAATATTACAATCAATTTTCCAGACCAACCTACTGTTTTAAATAAGGATACATTTCATGAGTGGCTTTCCATAAATGATGGTCAAGTTGTCATTAATAATGAGGACTTAACAAATTATGTGGCGGGATTAGCTGATCAATTTAATACCCAAGGAAAATCATACTCTTTTAGAACTCATGGTGGATCCTATATTAATCTTATTTCGAATAGTGGTTATTTACTTAACCAACCAGAAATGATTAAAAAGTTGAATGAACAAATTTTAAAGGGTGAGGTTCAGGCGGAAGATCCCATATGGGAACAAAGTGAAGGGCCGTATTTAAGCGGAGATGAAATAACGAATAATTATATTGAAGTCTCAATACAAACCCAAAAGGTTTGGCTCTATCATAATGGTAGTGAAGTAACTTCTTCAAATATGGTTAGTGGTGATGTTTCAAGAGGAACCCAAACAGTTACTGGACTTTATTTTGTTTCTTCAAAAACAACGAATGAAACTATTGATGTAACAATGCCAAACGGAACTCATTCTAGTCAACAAGTAAGTTATTATGTCTCTTATGGAACTAATAGAGGATTTGTATCAGCTCCATGGCGGACAGATTTTGGTGGTAATATTTACTTAAGAAACGGAACGAGTGGATTTATTGCTGTTCCTAATGATATAGCACAAACTATTTACAATACAGTTGACAATAATTACCCAATCGTCATTTATTAAAGGTAGGGGAGAAATCTCCTTCTTTTTTTATGCCAATTTTCTCTTTAGCAAAATAATTCTTTTATTCTATTCATAATTTTGATATCGATTAAATCGTCTAAATCTTTACAAAGTTAAGTAGCATTATTTGCTTTTGGTATAATTTTAATTTGTTAAAGAAAGGAAGTACTTTTGAATAGAATATTACAAGAATATGATCCAGAAGTTTATGAAGCAATTGAAAATGAAAAGAAAAGACAAAATTCTCATCTTGAATTAATAGCTTCAGAAAATTGGGTAACGGATGCTGTTTTAAATGCTCTAGGTTCCCCTATGAATAACAAATATGCTGAAGGTTATCCTGGAAATAGATATTATGGTGGTTGTGAATTTGTTGATGTTGTAGAAGATCTAGCCAGAGATAGAGTTATGGAGCTTTTTGACTGTACCTATGCAAATGTTCAACCACACTCTGGTTCCCAGGCTAACCAGGCTGTATTTTTAGCTTTATTAGAACCAGGAGATACCGTTTTAAGTATGGGTTTAAATGATGGTGGTCATTTATCTCATGGTTCTCCTGTAAATATGTCAGGAAAATATTTTAATATTGTCCCATATGGATTAGATGATGAAGGCTATATTGATTATGATCAGGTATTAGAACTAGCAAAAGAAGTAAAACCAAAATTAATTGTTGCAGGTGCTAGTGCCTATCCAAGAGAAATAGATTTTAAGAAATTTAGAGAAATAGCTGATCAAGTTGGTGCTTATTTAATGGTTGACATGGCTCATATTGCTGGCTTAGTTGCTGCAGGATTACACCAAAATCCACTCGACTATGCAGATGTTGTAACATCAACTACTCATAAAACTCTTAGAGGACCTAGAGGCGGCATTATTCTTAGCAGTAAAGAAAAAGCTGATGAATTAAACTTAAATAAAGCTGTTTTCCCAGGGCTTCAAGGTGGTCCTTTTATGCATGTTATTGCTGCAAAAGCGGTTAGCTTTAAAGAAGCTTTAGAAGATGATTTCAAAGACTATCAGGCCCAAATAGTCAAAAATGCTAAAGCTTTAGCTAAAGCTCTTCAAGATAATGGTTTTAAATTGATGACAGATGGTACAGATAACCATTTGATTCTTATTGATCTAAGAGAATCTGATATGTCTGGTAAGGAATTAGAAACTCGTCTTGATAAAGCAAATATAACAACAAATAAGAATAGTATTGCTAATGATCATAGACCGATATCACAAACTTCAGGACTTCGTTTAGGAACTCCAGCTGTAACTACTAGAGGGTTAAAAGAAGAAGACATGATAAAAATAGCAGATTGGATCAAACGTGTTTATGATGATGAGTCTAGTATAGACGAAGTTAGAGAAGAAGTACTTGAATTATGCAATGAACATCCTCTGAATTAAGTAATGAGCTCCATTAGAATACAGGTTAAAGAATCTAATGGAGCTCAATAAAA
>CANQOZ010000071.1 GCA_947625585.1 uncultured Eubacteriaceae bacterium | reverse complement strand
TTGTTCAATAACTGTTTCCTTAGCTTCTGAACCAGCAATTTCAGCTAACTGCAATGTTACTGTTGTAAGTGACTCTCAGAAAGTAACAAGACTCTATAATAAGGTTACCGGTGAACACTTGTACACTACTGACCAAGCAGAAGTTGCTTCTTTATCCAGCCAACGTGACTGGAATAATGAAGGAGTTAAATGGAATTCACCAGAATCAGGAGAGCCTGTTTATAGACTTTACTCACTAATCACTCATAACCATCTATACACATCTGATAATAATGAAGTAGCATCACTATTAAACTCAAAATCTTGGACAATTGACAATAATGCAAAACCAGTCTTTTATTCAGGTGGAGATAAAAATATTTATCGACTCTACAATGAAGGACTAAAAATGCACTTACTTACAACAGACCAGGCTGAATACAATGCTCTCCCAGCTCATGGTTGGACTCAAGAAGGTGCTAAGTTTAAATGCTATTAAAATAGATTTCACTAACCTCTGCTTAGCAGGGGTTTTTTTATGCCCAAAATTAGCTATTTAAACCTAAAACTCCTAAAAATACCATTAATTGTTAAATTATTATCAATATAATAAATATTCAGTGATCGTTTTAAAATTAAATGATCGTTTCAAGCTTTCGATAACTCTATGGAGTTAATATTACCTCTAAAAAACTCTTTAATTACTCGAAAATTTTGTAAATATTTGCAAAAATAAGAATTATCATAATTACTCTTAATATTTGGCGCCATTTTGGAACCACGATCTAATTTTTGGTTATTGATATAATCAAGAACTGTAAATGAATTTTAAGATTTTCAATTTTGTTAACAAATATAGCCCCTTTTCTAGAACCATAGTGGAACCAATTGCCGTCTTGTTCAAAATTAAAGAGCTCAATTTATCAATTTCACTTTTAAATGAAGGATAAATATATAGAATAATTATCCATACAGTTTAAGTTATATAAATTGAGGTTTTTCAGTTCTAAATCCAGCCAAAATTTGAAGGAAATCGAGGTAAAACTCTTTAATTCCAACATCTAATCTAACCCTTTTTTAACAATTTCTTTTGACGTTTAATCTTAGATTTACCAAAATGGTTTGAGAATGAGAAAAAGGTCAGTTAACAATTATTAACTAACCTTCTCTTTTAAGTTCAATAAAGTATCATTTGTATTTAAGCATTCGCTTGTTCAAGATCCTTCCTTGTTTTATTGATCAAGCCTGCATTTTTTAGCATTTCCTTTTGACGATCAGATGCATCGATTGTCATTTTATATTCATCTATTTCCAAATCATCTCCGACAGAAATATCATCATAATCACTTTCGTTGACAAAGACGAGTGGAAGGATTCCATTGTTAATTAAGTTGTTTTGATGAATTCGAGCAAACGATTTAGCTAAAACTCCTCTTATTCCTAAATAGACAGGAGCTAATGCAGCATGTTCTCTTGAAGATCCTTGACCATAGTTAGAACCACCTACAATAAAACCACCGCCATATTCTTTAGCTCTTGCTGGGAATTCTTCGTCACATGGAGTTAAACAGTAATCGGCTAGATAAGGAATGTTAGACCTATAAGGTAATAACCCAGCATGACTAGGCATAATATGGTCTGTCGTGATGTTATCTTCAACAACAATTAATGCTTTACCTTCTAGAGTTTCCTTTAATTCATCAGCTAGTGGGAATGGTTTGATGTTTGGTCCCCTTAGAATTTCCACTTCTTCCGGTTCATCGGTAGGAATAACAGCGAAGTTGTCATTAACGTGGAATTCTTCAGGCATTTCAATCTCACCAATTTCAACTTTACCAAATGGATCAGTAAGTTTTCCTTCTAGAGCAGAGATAGCTGCAGTTTCAGGACTGACTAGATAAATGTCGGCATCAGGCGTTCCGGAACGGCCTTTAAAGTTTCTGTTGAATGTTCTAAGTGATACTCCACCAGAGTTTGGACTTTGTCCCATGCCAATACATGGACCACATCCAGATTCAAGTACTCTAGCACCACTATCTAAAATATCAGCTAAGGCACCATTTTCAGCAAGCATAGTTAAAACCTGACGTGATCCTGGTGCAATTACAAGTTCAACATTTTCAGCTACTGTATTCCCTTTTAAAATTCTGGCAACTTTCATTAGGTCTAAGTAGGACGAATTAGTACAACTTCCAATTGCAACCTGGTCAATATTCATGCCTTCGAGTTCACTAACTTTCTTGACATTATCGGGACTATGGGGCATTGCAGTTAATGGTTCAAGTTCTGATAAGTCAATTGTAATCTTCTGATCATAAACTGCATCTTCGTCTGGTTTTAATTCAACATAGTCCTCTTCCCTACCTTGAGCTTTTAAGAATTCTCTTGTTTTTTCATCAGATGGGAATATTGATGTTGTTGCACCAAGTTCTGCACCCATGTTCGTTATGGTTGCTCTTTCAGGAACACTTAAAGTTTCAACACCTGGACCAGTATACTCAAAGACTTTATTAACACCACCCTTAACAGAGAATTGTCTTAAAACTTCTAAAATAATATCTTTAGAAGAAACACCCTCTCTGAGTTTTCCAACTAGTTCTACATTAACAACTTCAGGCATGGTTATGTAGTATGGTTCACCAGCCATTGCCATAGCAACATCAAGTCCACCAGCTCCAATAGCGATCATTCCAAGACCACCACCTGTCGGTGTATGGGAGTCTGATCCTAAAAGAGTCTCTCCTGGAATTCCATAACGCTCTATTTCTACTTGATGACAGATTCCATTACCTGGACGTGAGAATATAACGCCATGTTTATTAGCAACAGTTTGGATGTAACGGTGGTCATCCATATTGTTTGGACCTTCCTGGAGCATGTTATGATCAATATATGCTAGGGAACGTTTCGTTTTAACCTGATCTGTTCCTAACGCTTCGAGTTGCATATAAGCCATCGTTCCAGTTGAATCCTGGGTTAAAGTTTGATCTATTTGGATTCCGATTTCGTCACCTTTGTTCATTTCACCGACAACAAGGTGATCAGCTAGAATCTTTTCTGTTAATGTTTTTCCCATCAGATACCTTTCAAAATCTATAAAATTGATGAATAATCTGAGATATTATATCATAGTGAAAAACAGGACCTCATTTGTCAATGGCACGTCGAATATCTAACACGTTTAAAGCAATTATTAACAACTTAAAAAACAGCAATATTTTAAATTATACAGCCCAACTTTCTTACGGGCTGACATTGGCATTTGTACCAATCCTGATGCTTTTTAACTTTGCCGTACATTTCTTATCATCGTATACAGAAATTCAGGTTGAAATAAGTGAATATGTCACAGAGTATTTTCCACAAGTTTTAGCGAGTATAGTTCTTCCGGTAATTAATTCATCTTTTATAGACACGATTGATGGATTTGATTCACTCATTTCCAACTTTACTCTTTTATTTTTTATTATTTATGCTTCACACCGTTTAGTTCGGTCATTAATGTTAATTTCGACAAAAATTATGAGAGAGAAGGAAGATAGAAGTATTGTCCAAGTCTATCTAATTGCATTAAGGTATTTACTTCAAATCGTAATATTTTTAGTGATCTTATTCGCTGTTTATCTTGAAGGATCGTTTCTTGTAGGAAAAGTTAGAATACTTTGGGTTCAGGATATGCTTCAACTAATACTGACGATTCTCTTTGCATTCGGTTTTATTCTGGTTTTAACATGGATTATGGCACGGTTCCCAGCACAAAAGTTGAAAATAAAAGAAGCTCTGCCGGGAGCTAGTTTTACAGCCTTGACTTTAACTATTCTATTTTTCATTGACCACTATGTCTTATCTCACTTAGACTATCCAGGTTATATCCAACTTGCTTCACAAGGACTTCAGATGATTCTGATTATCTATATCATTTCCTTTGTATTCTTAGTTGGCTTTACTGTTAATTACACATTTTTGGAGGAGGAGAGATTTGAGAAAAAGTTTAAATAAACACTTTCCACCTTCAATCATTGCAAGAGATATTACATACGGTAGGTTTAATGAAACAACAAGGCATGTTAGCTCCAAATTAGTAAATCTGATTTTAGACTTTATTAATTCCTGCGTAGAGACTGACCTTCCTGGAGTTTGTGCTCAGATGTCTTTTATTATTTTAGGAGCTATTATTCCTACAATGCTCTTTATAATCCTACTCTGTAGCCAGTTTGTACCTGCATTTAATAATTCATTCTTAAATTCAATTCAGGTATTACTCCCGTCAGCAGGATTTAACTATATAAAAGAAGAACTCTTTCAGATGCTAAGCTATCTGTCCTATATTAGACCCGTCATTATTATAATGTCCCTATTCTTTGGTATTTTGACTTGTCATACAATAATAACCGGTCTAAATCAAACTTATGGTTTTAAACCTTATAGTTCTGATACTAAAGTTTGGTTTAAGTCCTTTCTACTATTAATAGTAATAGCGCTCATTATTATAATTGCTTTCTTCGTTTACAGAACTACTCATTCTGTTGCTAATGAAGTTTTACAGACAACGCCGGTACGTGAATATACAGATAGTGTTGACCTGGCTTTTCGAGCAGCTGCTGGTGTTGCTGCTATCTTCTTAGGTATACTCGGACTTTTTACTTTTGTACCAGAACGGAGAATTAGTATTACTGAAAGCTGGCCAGGAGCAGTTCTTTCAACTATTGGAGTAATCGTAGTTTATAGGATCTATCTTTATTTCTTAGATCTTAGTAAAAACTACCTGGTAATTTATGGATCTCTGGCAGGATTGTTTATCCTCCTAGTTTCCTTATTCTTTTTGAATATGATTATCAATATCGGGGTTAAAGTTAACGTATTTATTTCATTCATACGTTACGATAGAATGCACAAATCTTAATTTGAAATTTAGGAACTGTAAATGAAGAAGGAATTAATTGAAAATATAAAAGGTGTGGTCTTCGATTTTAACGGGACACTCTTTCAAGATAACGATATAAATGAAATAACATGGAGGCAGTTTATAAAGGAGCGTTACGGACGAGACGTTAGTGATGACGAATTTAAACGCTACTTCCATGGCGTAAATAATAAAGATACTTTAGAAATTTTTGAAGGTCGAAAGCTTACCTATGAAGAAGCAAGGGAACTCGGTGAAAATGGGAAGGAAGTAATCTATAGAGAATATATTCTTGACCATCCAGATCGACAAATATTAACCCCAGGAGCTGAAAACTTCTTTGATTATTTAAAAGACAATAATATACCTTTTACAATTGCTACTGCTTCTTGTCTTAAAAATGTTAAATTCTTCTTTGATATTTTTGATCTTGATCGTTGGTTTGACCTTGATCAAGTGGTTTATGATAATGGCAAACTTGCTTCAAAACCGAATCCAGAACTTTATTTAAAAGCATTTGAAAAAATTGGTATTCCACCAGAAGATGGAATCGTATTTGAAGATGCTATTAGTGGAATTGAAGCCGCCAACAATGCCGGTACTGGTGTTGTTGCTGCCGTTGATTTAACTGGTAAGAACCATTTTGAAGAACGTAATGATTTAGATGCAATCATTACTACTTTTGATTTTGAATAGGTAAAAATTATGAAAATACTCTATATAACCGATATCCACGGGGATGAAAATAAGTATGAAAAGGTTATTGAATTAGCTAAACGGGAAAATGTTGATGCTGTTATTAATGGTGGTGATATTTTCCCAAAACGTGATAACAGGATGACTCACCAATACAGGTTTATGCGGGACTATTTAGATGATTACTTTAAGAGACTTAATGAAGAAGGAATCGAGTATTACGTCATGCTTGGTAATGACGACTTGGAAATGAACGACCTTGAGTTTGATAGACTTTGTCAAAAATATCCAAATATTCATAATATTGTCGACAGTAAACATAAACTTGGAGATTATGAAATAATCGGTATGAACAAAATTTTGGATACTCCTTATACTCAAAAGGAGCGTGTTATTTATGAAGATAATTTCTCCTCTGACTTTGAAATTTTGCCTGGCGGAATTAAAAACATTGATGGTAAATATACGATTATTAACAACTGGCCAGAA
>CANQOZ010000070.1 GCA_947625585.1 uncultured Eubacteriaceae bacterium | reverse complement strand
TATAAGAATCCTACCGAGGTTGAGAAATAAATATATAACTATGCTATTTATTCCTCTTTATCTTTTGGATGAAGAGGATTTTTTTATGTTATTTCAGGAGGATTTATGCCAGCGAATCTAGAAGCTAAGATTCAGCTAGTCAATGATCTCGCAGAAAAATTCTCAAATGCTAAATCCATAGTAATAGTCGACTATAGAGGTTTAAATGTTGAAGAATTAAATGACCTGCGTAAACAAACTCGTGAATCCGATGTTGAGTACAAAGTTTACAAAAACACAATGGTTCGCAGAGCTTTAGACCAAGCTGAAATTGAAGGATTAACGGAATTTTTCGTTGGCCCGACAGCTATTGCTGTATCTCTTGTTGATGAAGTTGCACCTGCTAAGATCTTAAATGACTTCTCAAAAGAACATAAAGACTTAGAAATCAAAGCAGGATACGTTGATGGTAATGCTGTTGACGTTGAAGAAGTAAAATCACTAGCTGCACTACCAGCTAAGGAAGTTTTACAGGCACAGGTGCTTGGTGGATTTAATGCACCGATTGCCGGTTTTGCCGGTGTATTAAGCGCAACAATGCGTGGATTAGCAATTGCTTTAGGCCAAATAGCAGAACAAAAAGAACAAGAAGCATAGGAGTATTGAAATGAGTGAAAAAGTTACACAATTAATTGAAGATGTTAAAGGTTTAACCGTACTAGAACTAAATGAATTAGTAAAAGCTTTAGAAGACGAATTTGGTGTTAGCGCAGCTGCTCCAGTAGCTGCTGTTGGTGTTGCAGCTGCACCTGGTGCAGAAGCTGCTCCTGCAGAAGAAAAGACAGAATTTGATGTAATTCTTTCAGGTATTGGCGATCAGAAGATCAAAGTTATCAAAGCTGTTCGTGAAATTACTGGTTTAGGACTTAAAGAAGCTAAAGCAGTTGTTGACGAAGCACCAAAACCAATTAAGGAAGGTGTCTCTAAAGAAGAAGCTGACGAAATCAAAACCAAAATTGAAGAAGTTGGCGGTACTGTTGAAGTTAAATAATTACACCATAGTCCCTAAACGGGACTTTTTTTGTAGGTAAAAATGGCAAAAAATAATCAAAAAAAAGAACTAGCTAACATGGAGGAAAATTTCCCACAATGGTATACCGATATCATTAGGAAAGCTGATTTAGCTGATTACTCACCTGTAAAAGGGTTCATGGTAATTAAACCATACGGGTTTGCTATATGGGAAAACATCCAAGATGCACTAGATAATCGTTTTAAGGAAACAGGTCATCAAAATATGTATTTTCCGCTCCTGATTCCTGAAACTCTACTTGAGAAGGAAAAGGAACACGTTGAAGGTTTTGCTCCAGAGGTTGCTTGGGTAACTAAGGGAGGAGATAAGGAACTAAATGAACGTTTAGTAGTTAGACCAACATCTGAAACCCTTATTACTACAATGTATGGTAAATGGTTAAATTCCTACAGACAGCTTCCATTCCTTTATAATCAATGGTGTTCTGTTGTTAGGTGGGAGAAGACCACAAGACCATTCCTAAGAACAAGTGAATTCCTCTGGCAGGAAGGACATACACTTCACGAAACAGCTGAAGAAGCTCAAGAGGAAACTCTAAAGATGCTTGATATTTATAGGGAAATACTTGAAGACTATATGGCTGTTCCAGTTGTAACAGGTAGGAAAAGTCCTAAAGAAACCTTTGCTGGGGCTGAACAAACCTATACTGTTGAAGCCTTAATGCATGATGGACAAGCTCTACAAAGTGGAACATCACATAACTTTGGTACAAAATTTACAAGTGCTTATGATGTTACTTTCTTAGATAGAAATAATGAACAGACAAACCCATTCCAAACAAGTTGGGGATTTAGTACCCGTGTTATTGGTGCTTTAATTATGGTTCATGGTGATGAAAACGGACTTGTCATACCACCTAAAATTGCACCAATTCAAACTGTAATTATTCCTATCCAGATGAATAAAGAAGGTGTTCTTGATAAAGCTTATGAATTAAGGGATAGACTTAAAGATAAAGTCCGAATCCAGATTGATGAAACAGACAACTCACCTGGATGGAAATTTAATGAGTGGGAACTCAAAGGCGTTCCAGTACGTATTGAGCTTGGTCCAAGAGATCTTAAAAATAACCAGGCAGTATTAGCTAGACGTGATACGGGTGAGAAAATTACTGTTGATTTAGATGAATTAGATGAAAAATTGATTGAACTTTTAGATCAAGTTCAAGAAAATCTCTTTAATAAAGCTCTAGAGCATAGGGAAAATAGGACATCAGCAGCCAATAATATGGATGAATTCAAGGAAAACTTAGAAGAAAATCCTGGCTTTGTTCGTGCTATGTGGTGTGGAGATCAAGCCTGTGAAGATCATATAAAAGATGAAACTGGTGCTACTCTTCGCTGTATTCCATTTGACCAAAATAAGGAAGGCATTGAAGAAGACACTTGTGTTTACTGTGGTAAACATGCAGATGAAGTGGCTTACTTTGCAAGAGCTTATTAAATGGAAATTATTGATTTTAAATTGAATAAAAAAGAGCCTGCTTATTTCGCAGGTCCTTTTTATTTAGTAGGTTCGTCTTCAACGGATATTAAATATACATTCTTCGTGTAGCCGCCTTTAACTTCCCTATTTTTCATTCTCAAGTAGTCAATATACATTTGTTCATAATTGAACTTATCGATAATGGTGTCTATAACTTCAAAGATTTCGCAAACTTCAGCTTCCGAGGGTGCTTCTGCAAATTTTTGAGCTTTTTCGAGAAGCTTGTCTTGTAACGCCAGGAGAACCTGGGAATCGCTTAAGAACTTGTATTCAACTTCACGTCCGCTTTCTTCAAAAATATCAGGAATGCGGTCTCGCACTAATTTATTATAGGTGTGTTTCATTCAAACTTAGCCTCTCTATATTCTTTAAATAATTTTTTACCCATTTAATTGACCAAACTTAAACAATATTGAGATTTTTTAAAAGTTTTGTTTAATTTTAAGTTATAAATTTACAATAAAGGTGGACACAGCATAGGTTAGTTAAGAGGATTTATGAAAGAAACTACCTATGAAGATTTTGGACACGTTATCTATGGTGCCAAGAAATTTAACTATTTACTCAACTCTGAAAATTTAGAAGAAGTCAATCTCAATTTATTAATTAAAGAAACCTCTAAGAAGAAGCTTTGGCCAACCCCAGTAATAGAGGGTAGGGATCGCTTTGTCAATTTTATACTTTCAAAATTTTATTCCTGTATTCGAAGTAAACTCAGAACAGATAGTAGAGACGAAATAGCTGATTTTATTAACCAAATATGTACTCTAAAAGAGATAAATGAACAGATTGAAACTGAGAAGGAGGCTATTGATCTCATTAAAACTGTTCAACGTTCAGGTGAACATGGTGAAGTTCGTTTTAATCCCAAACTTTTATTCTATAAACGACTTAAAATGTGGGAACTCACTCGAAGTCAGATGGATTATGAAGGATTTGGTTTAACTAAAAGAGAAAAGGTTACGATTCAAGTGGATAAGAGACTTAAGAAAGTCAAACAGAATCATGATTTTAAGTTAGACCGAGTAGGTAAAACACTCTATATAATCGGAAGAGACGGACGAGATAAGGTTCGATTTGAAAACAACTTAAACATTCATAGTTTTGATAAGAACCGCTATTTAATCATCCTGGATAGGAAGTTAGAAGCGATTAATAAAACTGAGGAAGAGTTTGAGGAATTCAAAAACAACTTAATAGAAGCAGAACTTAAGGGAAAACATTCACCTAGAACTAAGTATAAACGCATTCAATATGAACATCTGAAATCTGTAAAACGAACTGGTCCTGATTATAGAAATGGGAGAGATATCACACCCGAAGAATTAAGAGAGCAGTTTAACTTATACGGTGGACAGTTTGGAAATTATATCAGTCAGACTGAGCGAGTTGAAGTCATCAACTATGCTTATGATTCTTTTACCGATTTAGCATTAGCACTGGGACTTAAAAGTGAAGATATCAGTCTTGGAGGCAGTCTATCGATCGCATTTGGAGCTAGGGGGAGTGGAACTAAAGCAGCTCAATATGAGCCGAGTTACCGTGTTATTAACTTAAGTAGATTAAAGGGAGCAGGTAATCTTGCCCACGAGTTCTTTCATGCCTTAGACCACTATTTATCTATTTTGTTTGGAAACGAGATCGACTTATTTTCACTGCAAAATCAGACGATGGTTAAATCCTTAAGAGAGTTAGTGCAATATCTCTTAGATGAAGATTGTAAGTTTAGTAAAGATGCTATAAAGCTTGATACATTTGAAGGTAGAAGGAAGATGTATTGGAGTTCGATACCTGAAATGTTAGCTAGAGCATTTACGTCTTATCTTATTGATAACTTAAAACTCAGAGGAATTGTTAACACCTATCTTTGTTATGAATTTGGAATCTATTTGGAAGATGGTGAAGAATTAATATCTGCTTATCCACAAGGCGAGGATAGAGTGGAGATAAATAAGTTATTTGACAAATTGTTTACTGAACTAAAGAAACTTGGAGTTTTTAATTATTCTTATAATAGACAAGATTAGGAATCGGTTTTAGAATATAAATATGAAAATACTTATGAAGTATCTTAAAAAGCGGCAATTTAATATAGGTTATTATAAAAGAAATTCAGGCTTTGTTTTAAATAATCATATTGGATTGTAAATTCTGATTTAAGATACAAAACAGATTAAAACAAATTTGTTAATTTATTAAAGGTAATTAATTGAAAATATAGATAAATTATAAGCATCGAGGAGGAAATAATGGCAACTAGTTCATTCTTTAATGACTTTTATTTAGCAGATGATGAAGCAGTAAAAGAATTTTTTGAAGGATTAAAAGAAGCTCAAGAAAATCCACCTATTTTCGAAGAATCAGAATGTGATTTTGATGCAGAAAGTAGGAGGCAAATATTAGATATAATCTCGTCTCGTTACAAGAACTAATTTCTAAATTCGGAAGTGATTCAAAAATTCTTAGGGATCTTTTATCTACATTTAAATGTGAAAAAGATAGAAAAATAGAGAATTTTCTACAAAAAACAGCTATCTTTTTAGAAAATATAAAACGAGCAAGAACGTTTTTATTATTTGATAAAAATGCTACTATTTTAGGTTATTTCACTTTGGCTATAAAAATCATCGGGTTTACTAATGATATTTCGAAGACACAATATAAAAAATTTAGTGGAACTACTTATTCTAATGAACCTAAACCATTGTCCACTATATTAATTGGTCAACTTGGAAAAAATTCTAATGTTAAAGAAAATCCTGTGACTGGTGATATTCTATTAAGAGCAGCTTTTAAACTTATTAATCTTGCAATTCAAATTTTACCAGAAAGACTTGTTTTAGTAGAATGTAAACCTTATAAGAAACTTCTTGAGTTTTATAAAAATAATGGATTTAAGGAAATTAGATTCTTAACAAATATTGATAATAATTTAATTAGATTAGTAAAGTTTTTATAATTATTTAATTATGCCCCTCCTGGGAGGGGATTTTAATTTATATTAAGGATTTTGTTACTCTCTTTAGATTTCGTTGATGATAAAACTTTAACTCAAATAGTTTTGAGTTTCAATTAACCTTTTGTTTAAACTGAAGATTTTTTTGTTTGAAATGGAGAAGAAATTATGGCTATAAGTTCATTCTTTAATGACTTTTATTTAGCTAATGATGAAGCTGTCAAGAAATTCTTTGAAGAAGCAAAGAAAGCAGAAGTCAACCCGCCTAAATTAGATAATCCGGATTACGTTTATGATCCAGAAAGAGAGGCTGAATTATTAGATCTGATATTGTCTCGTTACGATGATTAATTGAACGTTTTAAAAGTAAGCCGGATGAAATAAAGGATTATTTATCTAACTTTGAGTATATTGAAAATAAAGGAGTTGGAAGATTTCTTAAAAGAACTGCTTTTGATTTAGAAAAAAATTTTATGAATTTTCTTAATTGAAAAGTTAGTGTAATCTTCTTTAATTTACTAGTATTTCTGAAGACGAATTTTTTGATAAGTACTATAATTTTCAGCTATAGGGAATAGACAATTGATAAAAATACATAGGAGCTTACGATTTTTTAAAACGTTTATTGAAAAAGGTATTAAAAAAATCTTTATAGATTATTTCACAAAGAAAGATAGGGAAGCGGTGCAAATTATAACAGATATATATGATCAAGAAAAAGTTTTTCAAGAAGTAATTAATAATACTAAAATCGAAGCTAAAAATGAAGCTCGCTCGACTATGGCTGAATTACTAATAAAAGAATTAGGATTGTCTTTTGAGGAAGCAATTAAACTGGTTAAAGAAGGAATTCCTTTAGATTAATTAAAAATAAG
>CANQOZ010000069.1 GCA_947625585.1 uncultured Eubacteriaceae bacterium | reverse complement strand
TACTGCAATATACAGTTCCAATCCGAATATATATTATAACTGAAACACAAGAAGTTAAAACTTGATCTATAAATTTTTCTTTCTTACTTTAATTTAATTTCTCGTTTGGATTAATTGAAAATATAAAAGTAAAAGCTTTTATAGCTTTACCTTTTAAAATGGAATTAATTAAAAAATCCTAACAGGTCATCATTATTAGTTTATTTTCCTGTTAGGACATTTTATTCCAAAATTATGATTATATCTAATAAAGCTTTAATTAATCTGTTTAAATCATTTTTGATCGGAATAAGCATACATGAAAATACCAGCTGCCACTGAAACGTTTAGAGATTCAGCTTTTCCGAAAATGGGTAACTTTATCTTTTTTGTACAATAATCCAAAAGATCATTTCTTATTCCGTGAGATTCATTTCCAAATAGCAAAGCTAATTTTTCAGGTACGATTACTCTATTTAAATATAAGTCTTCCCCATCTAAAACTGTTGCTATAACTTCAAAAGACTTATTCTTTAAATCCTTTAAAACAATAGATAAATCTTGATTTATTAATACGGGTATATGAAAGAGCGAGCCCATTGTAGCTCTAATTGTTTTGTCATTGTATAAGTCTACACAATTAGATGAGCAGTAGACACTATCAAATCCCGCTGCATCTGCAGTTCTTATAATAGTTCCCAAATTACCAGGATTCTGAATATTATCTAAAACTAAAATCTTACTTGACCGATTAGGAAGGACATCATTCTTTTTAACTACAGCCACAATTCCTTCAGGATTTTTCTGGCTACTTATTTTATTTAGAACTTTTTCATTAACTTCGACTATTTTTATTGATGCTGGAATTTCAATTTTTTTTAATATTGAAGGAATTAAATAGATCTTTAGGATATCAGCGTTATTATTTAAAGCTTCTTTAACTAGCTTAATACCTTCAATTAAGTAATTCCCAGTTAAATCTCTATGCTTTTTCTGCTTTAATTTTGAAACTTCAATAATTTCAAGATTATTTCTAGAATTAATCATTTTCCATCCAAAGACATCTTTTTAATATTATCTATAGCAGAATTTTCTCCCAACACGATTAATTTAGAACCTGGATAAATAATATCATTTGGAGCAGGAGCAATATTTGTTTGGTTATCATGAACAATTGCTACAACTGTAATCCCAAAACGCGATCTTAGATCAAGTTCATTTAATCTCTTAGACTGCCAAGCTTTTAGAGCATTAACTTCGACTATAGAATAATTAGAGTCAAGTGTTAAAGCATGCAGGAAACTACCATTATATAGTCGTTGGGCAATTGTTTTCCCCATTTCTTCTTCTGGATTAAATATTTCATTAACTCCTAAATGTTCTAGAACTTTTGTATGCTCTGCATTATTGACCTTTGAACAAATTTGAGGAATTTCTAGTTGTTGACAGTTAATAATAGCCATTAAGTTTGCGTTAATATCGGATGTAATACTAATAACTGCAGTATCAACATTTTTTAGTCCAATAGATTGTAAGGCATTAAGGTCTGCAACGTCAGCTTGAACAGCATAAGTTACTTCGTTTGCAATATTCTGGATTCTTTCTTCACTCTTATCAATAACGATAACGTCAGCCCCTAAGTTCGTTAATTCTAATGCTAAGGCTTCTCCAAAATGACCTAACCCCAAAATACCAAATTGTTTTGATTTCATTTTTTATATTTAATTTAAGGAAATTAACCTAATAATATACTAGTTTTTGGTAATTTGTAATTTCCTTTATTCATTCTACTCTTTCTTTCAGTATCAGATAGTAAATAGACTATAGTTAATAATCCAACACGACCAATAAACATACTAGCAATTAAAACAATTTTGCTCCAGTTACATAATAATGAAGTAATTCCTGTCGACAATCCAACAGTATTATAAGCAGATAGGAGTTCAAATAATAAACTTTCTGGAGTTAAATCAGGCTCAAAGAGCATTAATAAAAAGAAGCTGAAAGTCAGGTAAATAATAGCTATAAAGAAAATTACCATAGCTCTTTTTATTGTTTCAAAAGGGATTCTACGTTTCATAACATTTACTTCCCTATCTCCTGATAATACAGACCAAACTGTCATGAACAGAACAAAGATTGTCGTTGTTTTTAATCCACCTCCGGTTGATCCAGGTGAAGCACCAATAAACATTAATACATCAGTTAAAAAGAGAGAAGGCTGTGTTAGTTTAGCTTGATCTATTGTATTTGCCCCCGCAGTTCTAGGTGTAGTAGCTTGGAAGAAGGCGGCGTTTAACTTACCATACCAGGGTAGATTTCCTAAAGTGTCAGGATTATTAAATTCAAATAGTAGAAATAAAATTGTTCCACCTAATAAGAGAATTCCAGTTGTTATTAGGACTGCTTTAGTATGAACTACTAAATGTGGTCTTTTATTACGTTTATATTTATCTAGAAAATAATCCTGTAAGTTAATATAAACAGAAAAACCCAAACCACCAATTATAATTAAGAGACTTAGAACTAAAGTAACCCAAGTATTGTTTACATAGCTCATAAAACTACTTTGTCCTTGTGCAGCCATTAAATCAAAGCCAGCATTACAATACATTGAAATTGAATGGAAAATTCCATAATATAATCCAAGCCCTATACCATATTGAGGACCGAAAACTATCCATAAACAGAATGCTCCAACACATTCAATAACAAAAACATACCATGCAATTCTTCTGACAAACCTTACAATACCAGTAATATGGTCAGAATTAATAGAAGACTGGATTAGTAGTCGATCGTGTATTGTTATTCTTCTTCCGGTAGCAACAAATAAAAGAGTCATATAAGTCATAAATCCTAATCCACCTATTTGGATTAAAAGCATAATGACTATTTGACCTAAAAGACTCCAATAGGTTCCTGTAGGTACAACTATTAAACCTGTAACACAAACAGCTGACGTTGAAGTAAATAAAGCATCAATAAATGGAGTCCAAACTCTATTTTGACTACAAATAGGTAATGTTAGAATAAGTGCTCCAGTAAATACTATTAGAAGGAAGCCAAATACGATCATTTGACCACCGGATATTTTCTTTAAATTAAATTTAGCTAGGAATTTTCTAACCTGATACATTAATTTTAAGTCCTATTTAAATTAAAAATATTATAACACTAGGTTTTAAAACAAAACGAAATTCAGGCATAAAAAAAGACACTTCATCAAGTGCCTGTTATTTAAGCAATTTGAGATTTGCTTATTTCTACTAGTTTTTTAAATGCTTTAGGTTCATTCATGGCCAAATCAGCTAACATTTTACGATCAATTTCCACACCAGCTAATTTCAATCCATGCATAAATTTTGAATAAGTTATTCCATATTGACGAGCTCCAGCATTAATTCTTGTTATCCATAAACGTCTAAAGTTTCTCTTCTTTTCTTTACGTCCACGATAAGAAGAACGCATAGCTCTCATAACAGCTTCATTAGCTGAACGATATAACTTACTTTTTGCTCCATAATAACCTTTAGCTTGTTGAAGAACCTTTTTATGTCTTGCTTGCGCTGCTTTACCTTTTTTAATTCTTGGCATAATGGACCTCCTATTTAGCTAACATCCTTTTAATTGCTTTTTTATTTGCATCATCTGCATAAGTTGATTTTCTTAAATTTCTTTTACGTTTAGGTCTTTTAGACTCATTATTTAAGATATGACTTTTATAAGCTTTTGCACGTTTTATTTTTCCAGATTTTTTAATTTTAAAACGTTTTGCAGCAGCTCTGCGTGTTTTAATTTTTGGCATAGTTGTCCCTCTTTCTATTAAGTAGGTTTTTTAGGAGTTAAGAAAATACTCATACTTCTACCTTCGAGCTTTGGCTTCCTATCAACAGTTCCATACTCCGAAACTCGCCTAGCAAAATCATTAAGAACGTCTTTTCCTCGATCGGTATAAGCCATTTCTCTTCCTCTGAATCTAACAGAAACTTTAACCCGGTTTCCCTGTTTTAGGAATTTAATACAATTTCTCGCTTTAACATCAATATCATGTTCTTCAACACGTACAGACATACGAATTTCCTTCAGTTGAACCGTCTTCTGATTCTTCTTAGCTTCCTTACGTTTTCTTGATTCTTCGTATTTAAACTTTGAGTAATTTAAAATTTTACAGACAGGTGGTTTTGCATTTGGCGAAATTTTAACTAAATCCAAATCATTATCATAAGCTTCTCTTAAAGCTTCATTACGATTCATGATTCCTAACATATTTCCATCTGGTCCAATTACTCTAATTTCACGATCTCGGATTTGATTATTTACTTCGTGACGTAATCTTTTTGCTATTTTCCTTACCTCCAAATTAATAATATAAAAAAAACAGGCAGAATCCGCCTGTTGGAATTACTAAATAAAACCCACCAGCATTAACCAGTATAGGTGAGAAGCGGAATCTTCTACTTAAATAACGAAACAATTATAAAACAGCATTGAAAATTTTGCAATTATTTTAATTTCATTGACTTATTTTTTATTTGATCTTTGAGTAAATCAATAAATTCATCAAGTTGATAAGAAGTTTGTTTATTCGTATCCCTATTTCTGACCTGGAAATCTCCAGTTTCCATTTCCTTATCTCCAATTACGAGCATATATGGGATTTTATTAACTTGACCTTCACGAATACGGTAACCTATCTTTTCATCACGGTCATCAACTTCAACCCGAATTCCATTATCCATGAGCTTTTCTTTTATTTCTTCAACAAATTCCTTATGTCTATCAGCTACAGGAATTAAGTCTACTTGAACTGGAGACAACCATAATGGTAATTTTCCAGCAAAATGTTCTAAGAGAATTCCTAAGAATCTTTCAATTGAACCATAAACAACTCTATGAATAACTACAGGTCTATGACGTTGGTTATCAGCTCCAACATAAGATAAGTCAAATCTTTCAGGTAATTGAAAATCTAGTTGGATAGTTCCACATTGCCAAGTTCTACCAATAGAATCCTTTAAATGAAAGTCAATTTTTGGACCATAGAAAGCCCCATCACCTGGATTGACGATATAATCAATTCCCATATCATCTAAGGCATCAATTAGAGCGTTTGTCGCTCTTTCCCATGATTCGTCATCTCCCATTGAATCTTCAGGTCTTGTTGAAAGTTCAACATGGTATTCAAAACCAAACATTTTATAGAATTTATCAGCTAGTTTAATAACATTTTCTATTTCATCCCTCATTTGATCAGGAGTCATAAAAATGTGGGCATCATCTTGAGTAAAACATCTTACTCTAAACAAACCATGTAAAGCACCTGATAATTCATGACGATGAACTTTACCTAATTCACCTAACCTTAATGGTAGATCACGATAAGAACGATTTTGAGTATTATACATAATCATTCCACCAGGACAATTCATAGGTTTAACAGCAAAATCCTGGTCATCAATTTTAGTAAAGTACATATTTTCTTTATAATGATCATAATGTCCAGATTGATGCCATAAGTCCGAAGACAATATCATCGGAGTTTGAACTTCTTGATAACCATTTTTAATATGTTCGTCTCTCCAAAAGCTTTCAAGTTCATTACGGATGATAACTCCTTTTGGATGGAAAAATGGAAATCCTGGTCCTTCTTCATGTAGTGAGAACAAATCAAGTTCTTTTCCTAACTTTCTATGATCTCTTTTCTTAGCTTCTTCCATCATTTCAAGATATTCACGAAGTTGTTTCTTTTGAGGAAAAGCAATTCCGTAAACTCTCTGAAGCATTTTATTATTTGCATCAGCATGCCAGTAAGCACCAGCAATACTTGTTAATTTAAATGCTTTAATTTGTTTTGGATTAACAATATGTGGTCCAGCACATAAGTCACTCCAACCACCTTGACCATAAAAAGATATAACTTCATCTTCAGGTAAATTTTCTATTAATTCAGTTTTATAGGTTTCCCCTTCTCTTTCAGCCCAGTCAAGAGCTTCTTCTCTAGAAAGTTCATATCGGACGATTGGAGGAGCTTCTTTAACAATTTTTTTCATTTCTTGTTCGATTGTTTCCAAATCTTCCGGAGTTAATTTTTTATCTAAGTCAATGTCATAATAGAAACCATTTTCAACAGCTGGTCCTATTGTGAGTTGTGCTTCTGGCCATAATCTCTTAATAGCTTGTCCCATTAAATGGCTACCAGAATGCCAAAACGCATGTTTACCTTCTGGAGTGTCAAAATTTAAAAGTTCGACCTCTGCATCTTCTTCAATTGGTGTTCTAATATCAACGGTTTCACCATTAATTTTTCCTGCAAAAGTATTCCTAGCAAGTCCATCAGAAATTTATATCGATAGGTAAACTTTTGAAATTATCTCCAGCTTTTCCCCCGATCCACACCGTACGTGCGACTTTCACCGCAT
>CANQOZ010000068.1 GCA_947625585.1 uncultured Eubacteriaceae bacterium | reverse complement strand
GACGAAAAGATTAAAAGCTCAGAACCTGTAAAAATAGAAGAAGATAAAGAATTACCTAAAGTTGAACAAGTTGTAGATAAACCAAAGTCAGAAACACTAAATACCAACATTAACTTGGCTGCTCTTAAAGATAGACTAGTATCTGCTGCTGATAGACAAAACCTAAGTCTAATACAGACATTATTAGAAGATTCTGAAATTAGATTTAATAAGAATGGTTTATTTATTCTCCTTAAAAAAGATCATGAGTGGATGTTTAATACAGCCAACTTTAAAAATAACTTAATGAGTATAACTTATGAAGCTTTAGGTAAAAGAGTCCAAGTCCATCCGATGATTAAAGAGGACTTTTATGCTTATTTAGAGTCGACTAAGAAAAACGATCAAAAAAAACAGGAATCTAATCAAGATAAACTCAGAAGAATTGTTGGAGATGGTATTGAAATAACTACTGTCGAGGATTGATTATGAATATTAAATTATACGATTATATTCTACAAACTCTTCGTGATATTTATACAGAAATGGATCTAGTTAAAAACGAGAATGATCCTGTTAAAAGAGCCGATATCGTTGATAATTATATGAAGGAATCCGTTGATCTGTTAACAGAGGAAATCAATATCTTAATTAAGCAGCAATCGCAAGGAGAAAAAAATCTCATTGCCGATGTTAACCGGCTCCAAGGTGAACTTGATTCATATAAAAAAAGATGGTTTCTGTTTTAAATTTAATCGTTATACTTTGATTAATTAAACGTTCTATTATCAACTTTCTAATACTGAAAACGTTGTAATTTATTGTTATAATTATTCTAGCTATAAATTTTAGGAAATTTAACTTATGGCAAAAAGACGTATGAAAATTCCATCAAAACCTGGTGGAAGAAAAAAAGGAAATAATCAAAAGGAAATGCTAAAACAGCTTGAGCAAATGCAGGAACAATTCCTGGAAGCTCAAACAAAATTGGAAGAACAGGAGTTTACAGGTACTTCCGGTGGAGGAGCTGTTGAAGCAGTTGTTCAGGGAAATCTTAAATTAAAATCTATCAATATTGATCCTGACGTTATTGATGAAGATGATATTGAAATGCTAGAAGATCTTGTAGTTGCTGCAGTATCTGAAGCACAGAGACAAGCTTCTGAAGCTTCCAATTCAAGTGCTGACTCACTAACAGGTGGACTTCCAGGAGATATTGATTTAAGTGGTTTAAATATACCAGGATTATAAATGAGTTATTATCCTAAAAGTCTTGAACGATTAATATCCGAGTTAGCAAAATTACCTGGAATTGGAGAAAAATCAGCACAACGACTGGCTTTTCATCTAATAAACCAGCCAAAACAAGATTTAGAGGACTTATCGGATTCACTCTTAGGAGTTAAAGATTCCATCCATTTTTGTCCAAATTGTTTTACTATTACAGACCAGGAAATGTGTGAAATATGTTCAGACCCTAAACGGGATCAGTCTATAGTGTGTGTAATAGAAGACATTAGGGACTTATATGCTTTGGAACGAACGCATGAGTATAACGGACTCTATCATGTTTTACATGGTGCCATTTCTCCACTTGAAGGAGTTGGACCAGGAGATATCAAAGCAAAGGAATTGATCGAGAGATTAAAAGATTTACCTATAGAAGAAGTGATAATGGCAACAAACCCATCACCTGAAGGGGAAGCCACAGCTATGTATCTTAAAAATTTAATAGCACCAGCGGGTATTAAAGTAACTCGCTTGGCTAAAGGTGTCCCTATCGGAGCTGATATGGAATTTGTTGATGAAATAACTCTAACGAAAGCCTTGGAAGGTCGAACAGAGTTTTAGAATTATAAATAATTATAATAGAGAGGTTTTTAATGATAAAAAAGGGTATTGGAGCATCACCTGGAGTTGCAATCGCTGATGCTTTCGTTTATGTAAAACAGGATGTTGAAATTCCAACAAATGAAGCTAAAGATGTTAAAGAAGAGTTAAAGATTTTTGATGAAGCTGTTGAAAAATCAAAAGAACAACTCGCTAAGATTCAAGAAACTGCAGCTGATTCACTTGGTGAAGAAGAAGCAGCTATTTTTGAAGCACATGCTTTATTCTTAGATGACCCAGATTTTGTTGGTGTTATCCGTTCCGAAATCGAAGGTAACAAGAAGAATGCAGCTAAAGCTACTCAAGACCAAACAGATGCTATGTATACCATGTTTGATGCTATGGACGATGCTTATTTCCAGGCAAGGAAAGCTGATATCAAGGATGTCGGTGCTAGAGTTATTAACAACATTCTAGGAATTGAAGAAGTTGATATTTCAAATATTCCTAATGATGTCGTTCTTTTTGCCATAGATTTAGCACCATCT
The DNA here is from genome assembly GCA_947625585.1 of uncultured Eubacteriaceae bacterium. Lineage (GTDB taxonomy): Bacteria > Bacillota > Clostridia > Eubacteriales > Eubacteriaceae > CANRHG01. Next base: position 4,079 of record CANQOZ010000068.1, on the reverse strand, counting down.
GATACCGCTCAAATGGATAAGATCCATGTAAAGGGTTTTGCAACTGATATCGGTTCAAGAACAAGTCATACTGCTATTATGGCTCGTAGCTTGGAAATTCCTGCTGTTTTAGGACTAGGCGATATTACAGCTCTAGTTAAAAACGGACAGAAAGTTATTGTTGACGGTAGTACAGGTGAGGTGGTAATAGACCCGGATGCTGAAACATTAGCAAAATATCAAAAACAACAAGAAGAATACGAACAATATCAAAAAGAATTGGCTCAATTAAAAGACTTACCAGCTGAAACTACAGATGGTCACAGAGTAGAACTCGTTGGTAATATTGGGTCTCCTAATGATGTTGAAGGAGTTCTTAAAAATGGTGGTGATGGTGTTGGTTTATACCGTACAGAATTCTTATATATGGATTCACCAGAAATCCCAGATGAAGAAACTCAATTCAACGCTTATAAAGAAGTTTTAGAAGCATTTGATGGCAAACCAGTTGTAATTCGTACACTCGATATTGGTGGTGACAAAAAATTACCATACTTACAACTTGAAGAAGAAATGAATCCATTCCTAGGATTACGTGCTATTCGTTTATGCTTTGCTGAACCAGAATTATTAAAAGTTCAGTTAAGAGCTATCTTACGTGCTTCTGTTTATGGACAGGCATTAATCATGTTCCCAATGATTTCTGGTGTTGGTGAAGTTAGACAAGCTAAGGAAATCCTAAAGGGATGTATGGAAGAACTTGATAAAGAAGGAATTAAGTACGATAAAGAAATCAAAGTTGGTATCATGATTGAAATTCCAGCTGCAGCTGTTACAGCTGACATTATTGTTCCTGAAGTACAGTTCTTCTCAATTGGTACAAACGATTTATGTCAATACACATTAGCTGTTGACAGGATGAATGAAAAGATTTCATATTTATATAATCCATTCCATCCTGCAATCCTAAGGTTAGTTAAGAATGTTATCCAGGCAACTGATTCAGAAGTTGGCAAGTTCACAGGAATGTGTGGAGAATTTGCTGGAGATCCTTATGCAACATTGATCTTAATGGGTCTTGGTTTAAACGAATTCTCAATGAGTGCTTCTAGTATTCCACAAGTTAAGAAAATAGTACGTAGTGTTTCTTATGAACAAGCTCAAAAGATTGCTAATGAAGCTTTAATGTTAGAAACAGGCGATGACGTACGGAAATTTGCTGAAGAAGAAATCAAGAAACTTGGTATAAAAATAGTATAAGGTACTAATATGGCTGATAAACAAAAAGCGAGCGCGAAAATAACCGTTGAAAATAAAAGCGGTTTGCATGCCCGTCCAGCTTCACTATTTGTACAAAAAGCAGCTAGATTTAAAAGTGATATCCATGTTCTTCATAACGATAAGAGGATTAATGCTAAGAGCATTATGGGTATATTATCTAGTGGTATTGCTCAAGGTACAGAAATTGTGATTGAAGCTGAGGGTGAAGATGCTCAAGATGCAATTGATGCCTTAGTAACAATAATTGAAGACAAGTTTGGTGAGGATGAATAATCATCAAAAGTTTGGAGGTATTATTTAATATGAGAAGTAAAGGTGGTCTAGGCAGTTTTGTATGTGGAGTTTTTGTTGGTGCAATCGTAGGTAGTGCCTGTGGTTTCTTATGTGCTCCAGAAAAAGGAGAAGAAGTCCGTAGAAAATTGATGAAATCTGCTGAAGATACTTTCGGTGAATTTACAAAAAAAATGGACGACTACACAAATGATGTTAAAAAATATGTTGATAACATCACTGCAGGCTTAACAGATCGTGTCAATGAATATAAAAACACACTCGAAACCCGTATTAATGATATTCAAAATGAAGTTGACTCTGATATTGCAGAATTAAATTCCGAATTAGACAAACTTCATGATGAAGAAAGTAAAGATCAAGAAACGGCTGTTGCAAAAGCTGATTCGTAATAAAAAACTATGCTTAATTTTTCAATCACTTGGTGGGAATTAGCTCTAATTGTTATTGCAATTGCATTTATCGTTGCCGTATTTTATGCTGTTCGCACCTTAAAGAGTCTGATCATTACGTTAAATAATGTAAATAGTTTGATTTCTGAGAATAAGCGATCCATTGATAATATTTTTGAAAACGTCGACGGTATAACAAAAGATGCTAATAAAATCAGTGATAAAGCAGATAATATGGCTGGTGAGTTAAATAATACAGTAACTGCTGTTAAAGCGGATGTAGTGAATCCACTAATCCAAGCATTGGCTACTTTAGTCAAGTTACTTTCAACTTCAGCCAATAGAAGAAGTCATCAAAGAAATCAAGAATAATGTAGAAAGTGGATAGTTTTGTACTGTCCACTTCTTTTTTTTCAAAGCATCATTAAACTAATACTTTAATTAAAATTTGGGTAAATAATTATACTTAGAAGGAGTGAAGGATTGATATGGTCGAAATAACGAACACAGACAATATTAGTAAGATTGTTGGTGAAGTGGATATTGCGACAGCTAAAGCGTTTGAAAATGCAATAATGGAACTATTGGAAACAGAAGATTTGATAGTCTTAGATATGACCGACATGGAATACATAGATAGTACCGGAATTGGGATATTGATGAACCTTAAGAAAAATATTTTGAATGATAATCAGAATGTTGTTTTATACCGTCCAAAAAGAAGTATTTTGAAACTATTCCAGTTAACTGGAATTGACCAGATATATAAAATCGAGAAATAAAATGAGTAAAACAGATTTAAAAAACTTAGACGGCCATATAAAGGTTGAATTGGTTTTACCAAACATTCCGGAGTATATTTCCCTCGCACGATATTCAGCATCTGTGATGGCTAATTCAGCCAATTTAAACATAGACGAAATCGAAGATATTCGGGTAGCATTATCGGAAGCTTGTGCTAATGCTATTCAATATGGGTGTGAGACCTGTGATTATTATGAAGTTGTTATGGAGCTTCAAGAGGGTGAATTACTAATTACAGTCACTGACCATGGACAAGGTTATGATTACAAGCAGGTTAAAGAACCTGTAATTGGCGAACAGGTTGGTGGATTTGGATTGTATTTGATTCGATCTTTGATGGATAACCTTGAAATTGATAGCAATATTGGTGAAGGAACAACCGTAAAAATCCATAAACTTTTGAGGGAGTCTAATGGAACAGAAAAGTCAACTAAGTAAACAAGAAGCTAAAGAACTTTTCTTAAAATTTAAAGAAACGAATGACAAAGCTATTAGGAAACAGCTTATTGAAAACTATATGTATATTCCTAAGTTATTAACTAGGAAATATGCCTACAAGAATTCAGAATATGAAGATATTTACCAGGTAGCTTGTCTTGGTTTAATGTATTCCGTTGACCGGTATGATCCTGCTAAGGGATTTGAATTTGATACATTTGCCTCTCCTACTATTATTGGAGAAATAAAGAAATATTACAGGGATAAACAATTTATAATACGGGTTCCTAGGAGAATCCAAGAATTAAACAGAGAGATCAACAGAGCCCGTACTACCCTTGAACATCAATTGATGGGACCCCCTACTATTTCTGATATTGCTCAGTTCTTAGAAGTAACTGAAGAAGAAATAATAGAAGCCCTAGAAGGTAATAATGTTATTTATCCAAAGTCGTTATCCATGGAATTTGACAACAGTAACACTGACAGCAAGGATACAACATTAATGGATCTAGTTGGTATCGAAGACGAAAATATGGAAAACATAAGTCTTGTTGAAGATATGAAACGAAGACTAGAAACATTAAACCCGGTAGAGCGGATTATAATAGAAGAGCGTTATTATAAAGGAAAAACTCAAAAAGAAGTAGCCCAAATAATTGGGAAATCACAAATGACTGTTTCTAGATTAGAAAAGAAAGTCATGGAAAAGTTAAGAAATTCATAAACTCCAGGAACATTAGGACCTGGAGTTTTCTTTTTTGATAAAGTTTACAACTATCTTGTGAGTGATAAGTATTCTGAAAAAATAAGTGAACTGCTATGTAATGCCCCCGTGTCAAGAAAAAAATTATTTTTTTTAATTAGGGGAAAATAGGCATACTATACCTATAC
>CANQOZ010000067.1 GCA_947625585.1 uncultured Eubacteriaceae bacterium | reverse complement strand
TATTAAAAATTTGAAGGTCTTTTCAATATCTAGTTTATCAGAAAACCTTTTACGAATTTTTTTAAGCTTTTAGGATTTTAACTTATAGAAAATTTTTACTAGGATAAAATTTTTAAAATCAATCTTTGTTTTAGCATTATTTTGAAAGTTCTTAAAAATAAATTTCAAAAGATTGTTAAGTTAGGGATAGGAGTTTTAAATGAAAAAGTTATTATCTGTTTTATTAATTTTCTCTATGCTTTTAGCCTTAGTTACTGTTATTTCTGGATGTAATGGAGAAGAAACGTTGAATACTCTTCTTGATAAATCTATGGAAGTTTCAGAATCAGCTATTGATGAATATGCTGAAGAAGTAAAAAATGCGACTAGTGAAGATAAAGAAGAATTAAAACAAAGAGGTGATGAACTTCTAAAAAATCTCGATGATATCGATAAGGATCTGGATGAAGCCGATGATGATATATCTGAAGAAACAAAAAATAAGATTGCCAATAAAACTTCTTCTTTAAGACAGAAAATTAATGAGGCTCTTGCAACTTTAGAAACTAAATAAAATTAAGTTAAACTCTCCTTAACTGGGGAGTTTTTTTATTAATTATAAATTTTATTTTTAAATATTACCTGAAGCTGTAAAAATCATTACGTAAAACAACTATAAAGTCCAAATAGAACTATAGAATTCTTAAAATATTTGATCTTAAAGTTGGAAAACAGATAGTGATTTTTCATTTATCTCGATTACATATAAATTAAAGCTTTATCAGATATAATTGTTTTCTTAGAAATTTTTCCAAATAATTGATAGTAAAATATAATTATGATGTACGCTAAATTTTTTAAATTCCTAAAAAAATTTAAGTAATTAGTAACATTTCACTTTATAATCTATTATATGAGTCGAGAGACTAGACAATTAAAAAAGAGAAGAATACAAAGAAGAAATTTGATTATTCTAATAGTTTTAGTTGTTATAACTTTAGCGATTGCAATTGGTTACTACCGATCAAACCAAAGCACAATCTTAAAAAAAGAACATTATGTTCAATCTATCAATAGTCAAGTTTATCTTCTAAAAGATACTAATTATATTAAAATCGATAATTTTACTGCTGATAATTTAGCTTATCCAGAAGGAACTAAAGTAAGTGGTTATGACGTTTTAACGAAATCTCCTATGGTTATTAATCAGGAGTTTTTAACTGACCAAGTAAGAGATTTAAATAAATTAATCTCAGAAGGTGTCTTTAACAATTGGGATCAATACTCGGTTGATTTAAGAAATAAGTTAGGTGAATCTAGTTTGTTAAATGAAGGAGACTTATCTTTTTATGAAAATACATCTGAATTTTCACCTGATTCTCAAGAAGAACTTCAAAACGAGATTAATCTTTTAAATAGTCTTAATACCGGAAGAGCTACTCAAATAACACTTGGAACTTTTAATATTACGGATACAGGATTTATTTATACGAATATTTCTGAGTACGATAGATTAGCCAATGAATCGGTTTTAGGAGCCTTAAATATTGAAATGTTAAACGATATTTCAAAGTTAGATACGAATCCGACTGAAGGTTTTAGAGTAGTTAATAATGACCATTGCTTTGCTCTAACTGATGTAAGCGAAGAAACTCAGATTCAAGGTGAAGATCAAGTTCAAAAGTTAAAAGATGAATTTGGAAAAGGTTTAAATAACTGTGCCTATTATAATATGTTAATTGATAGGGTAGATCGAATCAGAGAATTTCCTCAACTTTCTTTTAGAATTAATGATAAGGATTATCCATTTTATCTAGTAGATATCATTCATAACGAGGGTAGAAAAATCATGGTTTTAATGATTAAAGACTATTTAAGAGATTTAATGGATTATAATAAAGAAAGTGCTTCTATTCATACAATTGATATTGAAGCTTTTATTATTCCTAAATCGGCTATTATTAATAAGGACAATAAAACATACATAAAAATACTCCAGAAGGGTTACTTTACTAATGAGAAAGAAGTAAATGTTAGAACCTACGATGGAGGAAATGCAATTCTTAGTGTAGCTGATAATCCTGATTTAACGAATGGAATTTCAATTAGAATTCACCCGTAAATAACTATGCAAGAACAAGAACCAGAATTAATTAAAGAAAATTTAATAAAAATTAAAGAAGAGCTTCCAGAAGGAACTACATTAGTAGCTGTTACTAAATACCATGATTTAGATGAAACTAAAGAAGTAATTAAAAATGGTATATTTAACTTAGGGGAAAATAAAGTCCAAGATCTAATTAAAAAAATGGATGAAATAGATGAACCTGTCCACTGGCACATGATCGGTCATCTACAAACGAATAAGGTTAAATATATTGTTGGTAGAGTTGAACTTATTGAATCCGTTGATTCAGTAAAAGTATTAAGAAAAATAAATAACGAAAGTAAAAAGAAAAATGTCATTACTGACGTTTTAATTCAATATAATTTAACAGGAGAGGATCAAAAGTATGGGTTTTCCCGTGATGATACTCAAGAATGGATAGACATTTTACCTGAACTTGAAAATATTAATGTCAAGGGAATTATGGGAATGGGACCGAATACTCCTGATCAGGCTCAAATAAAAGCTGTTTTCCATGAACTCAAGGAAATATATGATAAAATTGGAAACTATAATGGGCCTGATAATCTAAGTATGGAGATCCTTTCAATGGGAATGTCAGGTGATTATCCTTTAGCTATTGAAGAAGGTGCTAACCTTGTTCGTATTGGAAGTAAAATTTTTAATTGAGGGAGTTAAATATGGCTGAAGAAAGAAACTTTAGAGATAAGTTAATTCGAGCATTTGGCTTAGACGATATGGATGATTATGAAGATGATGAACTCGATGAAACTTATTACCCGGTAGAAGAAGAATATGCAACAGAAACAACTGTTACTGAAAATAGGACAACTGTTACCGAGTCAACTCCAACCCCGGAAAAGGCTCCAGATGTTTTAGTTTTAGACCCAACTTCTTTTAATGAAGCTCCTGGTATTGTTAATAAGCTAAAACAGAATAAAACAGTTGTTGTTAACTTAAAACATATCGACTTTGAAGAAGGTAAAAAGATTTTTGATTTCCTAAGTGGAGCAGTTTATGCTTTAGAAGGTTCATTAAATAGAATTGCTGAATCTGTATTTATTCTTGCTCCAAAAATTATTACAGTTGCTGCTCAACAGGAACCTGATGAAAAAGTTGAAGAAACCAAATCGGAATCTCAAAGTGATATTTTAAATTGGAATTAATTATACCGGCTTAGGCCGGATTTTTTTATAAGTGCCTCATCAAAAGAAATTTTATTTAAAAGATATTCAAGATAAAATAGATAATCCATATGTCACTTATTCTAGTAATTTTTTAGATCAAAAGGAACAGGCGTTACTTGAGCCAATTCTAAGAAAGTCCAAACGAGATTATTTCTTTGATGGTGGTTATGACGATAGTCAAAGGAAAATATTAGTACTTCCTTCAATTTTTGACAATTTAGAAGATTTTCAAGTACCAATTGTTTCAATAGTTTTTCAAAAACCATGTGAATTGCAACATCGAAATGTTCTAGGAACGGTTTTATCACTTGGTTTAAATAGAGATGTAATAGGTGATATAGCTATTTTTGATGATATAGTTCAAATTGTAGTTAAGGAAAGTTTAGCAGAATATATTTCTTTTAACTTAACAAATATAAACCATTATCCAATTAAAGCTGAAATACTGCCATATTCTGAAATTATTCCCTATTCCACTCCTTATGACCTAGAAACAGTTACTACTTCTTCAAACAGGTTAGATGCAGTTGTTGCTGCTATTTTTAGAACAAGTAGGAAAAAGGCAGTTAGATTTATCAAAGAAGGATTAGTAATGTTTAACCATCTTCCAATAAAAAAATATACTGATTCAGTTAAAGAAGGAGATACTCTAAGCTTTAAAGGTAAGGGTAAGGTAGAAGTAACAGGATTTGGTACAAATACTCGTAAGAAAAAATTAAGAATATACTTTAAAAGGTTTAAATAATATGGCTAATATAAAGACATTTACAGTAAGTGAGAATGAAGTAGGTCAACGTCTGGACTATTTTGTTAGTCAGATAGAAAAAGACTTAGGTAGAAACTATATAAAAGAACTTATTAAAGATGGTTATATTACATTAAATGATAAACAAGCCAAACCATCAAAAAAATTAAAACTTAATGATGTCATTAATTATGTTGAACAACCTTTGAAAGTTATTGATGTTCAACCACAGAATATTGATTTAGATATTCTTTACGAGGATAAGGATATTATATTAGTTAATAAACCAAGAGGAATGGTAGTTCATCCAGCTCCAGGAACAGTAGATAAGACTTTAGTGAACGCTTTATTATTCTATACAAAAGATTTATCTGGTATTAACGGAGTTTTAAGACCTGGAATTGTACATAGAATTGATAAAGATACTTCTGGGATATTAGTAGTAGCAAAAAATGACCATGCTCATAATGAATTAGCTAAACAATTTAAAGATCATTCAATAAATAGGGAATATATTGCTTTAGTTGAAGGTATCATTGAAAATAACTCTGGTAAGATAGATATGCCTATTGGACGTGATCCAAATAATCGAATAAGGAGAGATGTTCAGTTAAATAATAGTAAAGAAGCTGTTACACACTTTAAAGTTCTTAAACGTTTTAAGGAGAACTATACTTTGTGTAAATTTAGGTTAGAAACTGGTAGAACTCATCAAATAAGAGTTCATATGAAAGCTATTGGCCATCCAATAGTTGGAGATCCGTTATATAACAATAAAGATCCTTTTCATTTAAATGGACAATTTCTACATGCTCAACTTCTAGGATTCATCCATCCTAGTACCGGTGAATACATTGAGTTCAAATCTGAACCACCAGAAGTATTAACTGAAATACTGAATAATTTGACTGAAATCTAATTTTTGCTCAGGAATAATAAAAATTCTTTTAGGAAAAGCTAATTCGAAAATTAGATGATTTAGGTTTGAGAAAGTTTAATTTAATTTTACCTGAGTGATAGATTATTGTTTAAAGTTTTAGGCGTACTGAGTGTAAACGTTTATATTATTTAAAATAAAGTATTATCCAATAAATTAACCCGATAATGGTTTTAATTCCAAATATCGGGTCTATTTATTTTATTCAGTACGTAAGGCATTAACAGGGTTTTGATGTGCTGCTTTTCTTGATGGAATAAATCCACCAATTAAAGTAAGGATTACACTAAGAATTATTAGGACAATACTTGCCCATACAGGAAGAACTGCATTAACCTGATAATTATCGGTTAAACTATGTATTAATGAATTAACAGGAATTAAAAGTAATAAAGTAACTCCAATACCTATAATTCCAGAAAGTAATCCAATAATAAATGTTTCAGCAGTAAAAACTTCTGTAATATTCCATTTGGAAGCTCCAATTGATCTTAAAATTCCAATTTCTTTAGTTCTTTCTAGAACTGAAATATAAGTAATTATTCCAATCATTATTGAAGAAACTACTAATGAAACAGCTACAAAAGCTACTAAAACCCAAGTAATAACATTAATAATAGTAGTAACAGACGACATTAGAAGTCGAACAAAATCAGTATAGGTTATTTTACTTTCTTCAGGAACTGTCTTATTGTAGTTTTCAATTGATTGAGCAATTCCATCTTTATCTTCAAATGAGTTTGAATAGAGACTAATTTCACTTGGAGCATCTAAGCTTATTTTTCCGAATTCTTTTAAGTTATCATCATAAGAGCCACTTGAAATATAATCATTATAAATATCTAAGAGAACTTGATCATCCGGATTAGCTAAGAATCCGTCTAGATAACCTGACAACTGTTCTTCCGTCATCGTAGAAGCTGCGGCTCCTTGTCCCATTGAATTCATAATACCAGTCATCATAGTGGCTCGTTCTGTTACTCCAAGATTAGTTAAATAAGTTTTTGCATCATCTATCTTAGCTTGATCGTCTTCAGGGGAGAATTTTAAATTATTTAAGACATTAATATCTGGATTGTCTTCTTGAGCTTTAACAACTGCACTACTATTTGATTTATCAATTACGTAATTAGTTAATTCTTGAGTATAAGCTATTGGAGTTGAAATTAACATATCTGCATCTTCATCTTTAGCTTTTACAACACCAACAATACTAACGTCTATGCTATTTTTTAAAAGATTTTTAACATCTTCTTCATTATCACCAATATAGGTAAAAGTTCCATTAGCATTCTGTCTATAACAATCAGCAGTAATTAATAACTGATAAGTCTTTCCAATAGCCTCCTCATAATCCCAACTCATTGTTCCTAATTTAACTTCTTCACCATCATCGATATTTTTCATAACTTGTTCATATTCTTCATCAGGTAAGAAGCTTAACTGATAAAGTTTTTGAGCAGGAATTTCATTATTATGATCTAATACTAAAACAACTTGGTCTTCTGATTCAGGCCATTCACC
>CANQOZ010000066.1 GCA_947625585.1 uncultured Eubacteriaceae bacterium | reverse complement strand
TTGTATTTTATTCTGTTTTTTAAAAAATAAATTTTACAAGAGGTTTTCTCTAAATGGAGAGAACCTCTTTTTAGATCTTCATTTAAAAGATTCTAAATTGCTATTTTCAAAAAATAAAATGGAAATACTATTAAAATTATTCTCCAAATATATAATTACTAATCATATAATCTGTTATGAAATTTTCTAAATCAACTAGTTTTTCTATTAAGTTTACTTTTGAAAATTTTTTAGATTCTTTAAGATTATCGTAAGAAATAATCTCGTAATTTTCAAATGATCTTCTAATCTCTTTATAGCCACCTTTTCCATCACGAACAAACAAGAAGTATATTTCAAATACTAAAATTTTATTTTCACTATAAACGAAAAAATAAACAAGTTCACCAATCGGTAATTTATTATTCTTAGGAACTAATCTAAAAACAAGATAATTAGGTAAATCTAGTTCATAATTATCAAAATTAAAGCTATCTAATATTTTGACTATCTTAAATTCTTTAACATCGGATGTATAAGGATTCGAATATTCTTGAACTTCAGTTCGATAATCAAAATCGATTTGAAAATCCAAATCGCCTATAGCATCTTTTAAGCGTTGAGCTATATCCGAATCACCTTCTAAATAATTAAAACTATATTCGTCTATCTCCAAATCATAATACTCATTTAAATCAAAATTTAGATTTTGAAAGTTTTCATAAAACACTTCAAGTGCTTTATCAACAATTTCTTCAATTTCATCTTGATCTTTAACCTGATTTAAATATTTCTCGACAATATCTTGTTTTGAATCCAAATTAATTGTTTTATCTAATAAATCATCACTCATTTAAATTCACCTTAACAGCTTAAATAGTTCATTAAGCTTTTATATTTAATTTTGCCTAAGCTGAAAGATATTAAAAGTTTTAATTAAAATAAAAAATCCCGGACTAGCCGGGACACTATGTTTTATTTTAACTGACGAGCAACAGCTCTTGCCATTTCTCTTAATTTCTTTTCATCTTCATCTGTTGGATAACCTTTAACGTTAACCATTTCAGCAGGACAGTTAGCTCCAGTAGCTTGAATAAATTTATCAAATACTCTATTAGCTCCACCACTCCAACTAAAGTCGGTAAAGAATCCACATACATGGTTTCTAACTTTATTACCTTCTAACTTATAAAGTAGATTTTCCATAGTTGGTAGGATTTGTCCATAATAAGATGGTGCACCTAGGAATAATCCTTGATATCTCCAAATATCAGCTAGAATATAGGATATATTTGTTCTTCCAACATCATAGAACTTGATTGTTTTAACACCGCAGTTTCTTAATTCGTCAGCTATAATTTCAGCACTTTCACGAGTATTTCCATACATCGTACCGTAAGCAATAACGACTCCTTCTTCAACTTCAGCATTAGCAAGTTTGATATAAAGATTTAAGATATATCCAGGATCTGTTCTCCATACGAGTCCATGTGATGGACAAATAGTTTTAATACTTGGTACTAATGGTGTTAAAGCAGCTAGAGACTTCTTAGCCATTTCTGTTACTTTACCAACAATTGTTGCATAGTAACGGTATGTTGGTTCTAAGAAGGTTTCAACTTCGTTTTCATCATCAAATATTGATCCAACTGTTGCTTTGTATGAACCAAAGATATCCATTGAGAATAAAGTACCTGTCTGAACATCAAAAGTTACCATTGATTCTGGCCAGTGTACCATTGGTGTCATATAGAACTGGAGTTCTCTTCCACCAAGATCTAATGTTTCACCATTTGAAACTTCAATTAAGTTTTTATGGACTCTGTAGAAGTTCTGTAACATTGGGAATGTTTTAGCGTTACCAATGATCTTAACATCTGGCCATTCAGCGATAACGGCTTCAATACTACTTGAGTGGTCCGGTTCCATATGGTTAATAACTAAGTAGTCAACGTCCTTATCTCCGATGATTGATTTTATATTTTCAATATATTCTTCAGCCATGAATTCTTTGACTGTATCAATTAAGATGACCTTTTCATCATCAATTAGATAAGCGTTGTAGTTAACACCTTCCTGGTCGATTGGCCAGCAGCCTTCAAACATGTATGTTGTATAGTCATGGACACCAATCCAATAAATTCCGTCTTTTATAAAAGTTGTATTCATTACAAGCCTTTCTATAAACAATATTAGTTAAAATAATTTTAACCTAGAATCAAAACGTTTACCTCATTAATACCGCTAATTTTCAATTTTATAATCGGTAAAACCCTTTTGTTCATCTTCATACGGTTTAAAGCGTTTACGAAAATCAAAGCCATGATATAAGAGGTAAATTCCAAGGACTCCAATTAGTGTAAAGAAAACAAGGTCCTTGTAATTATTCATATGGGGAAACAAAAAAAAGAAAAAGCCAATTACAATCATTCCAAACGAGACAACCATCTGCATGCTACTCTTATGCTTTCTCATTAAGCTAATAAAACCTACTGTTATAAAGAAGAAAGTTAGGAGTCGGTAAACAAATGCATCAAGAGAGTTTGGTACAAAAACTAATATTAAACCTAAAATGACATAAGCTATAATTCTTGGTCGCAGGAATCTACCGCTTTTCTTCTTAAGAACAAAACGGTAAGTTAATTCAAAGACCAGAGCTAAGACAATTAGGGTTATTCCCAAAATTTTTGAATAAAAATAAGGAATAGCCAGGTAATTTTCCAATTTAAAGACTGAAGCGAGTATGGCAAATAGTGCAAAAAAGAGGAATAGGAAAGCTTCAGTTAAAATTAACTGATACTTTCCATATACCTCTCTTAATAAATTATCTTTATTCGTTAAATAATTTTCTTGTTGGATTTTACCTGAATAATAAAATTTCGACATTCCTTAATCATCACGTGTCAATATGAGATCAGTCGGTAAGATCCCTAAGACACTGTTTGCATTACTTATTGTTAAAGCTTTACCGTCAATAGTATAGTTTAAGTCAACAACACTATCTGTAACTACACCATTGGTAAAGTATTGATTATCATCATTTATTCTTGTTGTTGTTAAAGATAAGACTTTATCTGATGCTGTATAAGTTCCTTCCATTTCAGATTCACCAGCTTCGTCTTTTGATGTATCTTCAACATCTAAAGAATAAGTTCCATCATTTTCTAAATCAAGATTTATTTCATAATTTACATCATTAACATCACCAACAAACTTCCAGTCCCCAACGATGTTACTGTTAGTCGTACTTGTTCCAGAAGAGTTATTATTGGCTGCCGTATCGTTTGATGCATTACTATCAGTTGTAGTTGAACTGTTATTCGATGAGTTGTTTCCTGAATCTGTTGTGTTCGATCCACCTCCACAACCACTTAATGTTAAAATTAAGATCAACAATACAACTAAAGTAGATAAATATTTTTTCATGATAAACTCGCTTTCGATTTTTTATCTATTTACCCAAAACTAACCGAATATGGAACTAAAAGACAAGATAATTGAATATTTTTTTAACCTTTTGAATAAACCACATGTCGCTGGTTCAGATCATTTATTCCATTCCGAACTTATCAAAGCTTTTAATAAATTAGATGCTGATGGTTACTCTACAAATGATGGAAATATAATCATAACAGTACCAGCAACAGGTAAAGAATATAAAAATAAACCGGCAATTATACTCCAAACACATCTCGACATGCCAGCTATTATGGCAGCTGACGTTGATTTCGACTTTAAAAAGGATTTACTTACTTTAAAAGTAGATGATAATAAGAATTATATCTCATCAGAAGGAACTAACTTTGGTGCAACGAATGCTATTGCTATTATCTACATGCTTCTACTTTTACAAGAGAAGGATTTCAATCATCCTGAAATGGTTTTTATCATAACTAGAGATAAGGAACTGGCAATGTCAGGTGCCACTAAGATAGATATGGAAGCTTTTAAAACAGCTAAATATCTAATAAACTTAGATTATGATAAAGAAGGCGATCTGATCCTAGCTTGCTCCGGAAGCGAAGTTCTTCATGGTAATTATACCTATAGAAAGAAGTTAACTCTTGGATCTGTTTTTGAATTAGAGGTCTCTGGCTTAACTGGAAGCTGGGCTAATCTTTATACAACTAGTACTTTAGGGAATCCAGCTAAAATACTAGCTCATATCCTGTTTCATCTAATGCTACTGGGTAATCAAATTCAAATCGTTGATATTAACTGTAGACCAACATTAGGTAGAACTTTAGATCGTGGTACCATGAAAGTTATAACCCAACTTGAAGAAGAGGAGATGGTTCAGTTAGTTAATGATATTATTACGATTATTCTGCCTTGTTACAGTTTGTGTGACCCCCAGTTGAAATTTGTAATCAAACCGATTAGTGAAGCAGATAAGTTAATGGCCTTTGACAGCGATAGTTCAGCGAGTATGCTGTTTAATCTGCTTTTTCTTCCTAATGGAGTTGAATTTAATAACGATGGAGTCCCTTTAGCTAGCTCAGACATACTCTATTGTTTTACTGAAAATGATAATGTCCTAATTGGTGAGAAAATAAAGTTTGTTAATGCCAATTATAACGGGTTTTTAAAAAGCAAAATTAACATGTTTTACTCTTTCTCTCATGCAAGAATTAGTGAAGCAGAAGTGGTCCCTCCTTACGTTCTAAATCCAAAGTCAAAATTTGATCAACTTGTATCAAATACTTGGAAAGAACAAACAGGAAAGAATATGAAAATACGGTATTTTAATGGAGTTTTAGAAAATGGACTATTTAAGTTAAAACTTCCAGATATTGATATTGTCTCAATAGGACCAACAGTTGAAAACGCTCAAACAGTGCATGAAAAATTAGATTTAAACTCGGCTGTTCGGGTTTATGAATTATTAAAAAAAGTTATTGAAAATATATCAAAAGAGGAATTATGACACATTTAATGGAACAATTTCCTGCTATCTCCAGGGAATTTGACAAGTTAGTAATGTTAGTTAGTCAGACCAGGAATAAAACAAGAAACGAAAATCAAGTAGAGTATCTCGACTGGTTAGAAAGTAAGCTTGAAAGTATTTTAGTCGAAGAAGACAGGTTTAAAGAATGAATCAAAAAAACAAACTTCGAATTAGAATTATTATTGCAGCTTTCTGCTTTGTTCTAGTTGTAATTTTAGCTGTTTACTTAATAGCCAGTATTATTAGAAATAATGAAACGTCTAAAGTAATGAAGGTAATTGGAATTGACGTCTCTTCATACCAGGGAGATATTGACTGGAAACAAGTTGAAGATCAGGGGATCTCCTTTGCTTATATTAAAGCGACTGAAAGTACAGATCATCTTGATAAGAAATTTGAACAAAATTGGTCCGATATCAATGATACAAATATAAGAAAAGGTGCATATCTCTACTATGATTTTAAAAAGGATGGTAAAGCGATTGCAGAGTGGTTTATTAAAAATGTCCCAGTAGAAAGTGCAACTTTACCTCCAGCTATCGATTTCGAAATTGATGATCAAACAAGTAAAAACTTGCCTGATTCGAAAAAGGTTATTACAAATTTAACTAAAGTCATTGATCGTCTAAACGAACAGTATCATCAAACTCCTGTCTTATATACAAATTCGAATACTTATGATACTTATCTAAAAGATGCTAATCTCAAGGATAAAGTTAAGTTTTGGATTTGTGACATTAATAGTAACGATCCAGCAAATGTAAATAAGAACTGGGAGTTCTGGCAGTTTAGCTGGCGTGGACTTCTTAATGGCGTTGGTGGAGATAAAGGTTTTGTTGATATGGACCTATATAATGGGAATCTGGCTGATTTTAATAACAGCTATGATCAACCTTTTTTCATGAATTTATTTAACTAATTTTGGCCGCTGTTTTAGCGGCCAATTCTATCATTCTTACGTTCTCTAATAAATATTCTAATTGGGGTTCCTTCAAACCCAAATGCTTTCCTAAATGAATTCTCAATGTAACGCAAATATGAGAAATGCATGATTTTTGGATCGTTAACAAAGAGTACAAATGTAGGTGGATCAATTCTTACTTGACTTCCATAATAGATCTTAAGTCTCTTGCTTCCTTTTGTAGGCGGCTGTCTCATTGATACAAGTTGAATAATTTCATCATTAACCTTACCAGTTGGAATACGTTTTCTAGCCTGGTTATAAACAAAATTGATTTCATTATAAATTTTGTTAACTCTCTGTCCAGTTTCTGCAGAAATAAATAGGATCGGAGCATAATCAAGGAAGTTCAAACTCTTTCTGACCTCTTCTGTCATATTTTTCATGGTATTTGTTTCCTTTTCGATTAAATCCCACTTATTAATAATAATGATGCATGGTTTAAATCTATTCTGGATTATACTGGCTATTTTCATGTCCTGCTCAGTAACTCCAGCTTCAGCATCAATCAAAAGAATAACAACATCTGCCCTATCAACGGCTGAAACCGCTCGGATAATACTATATTTCTCTATATTATGATAAATTTTACTCTTCTTACGAATACCAGCAGTATCAATGAAGGTGTATTCCTGTCCATTATGAGTTAGTGTTGTATCAACGGCATCTCTTGTTGTTCCAGGAATGTTGGAGACGATTAACCTGTTATCTCCAATTAATCTATTTATTAACGTAGACTTACCTGCATTTGGCTTCCCAACTACAGCAACCTTAATAATGTCTTCCTCTTCCTCCTCTTCATTGTAGAGTTCTTCAATGTTAAATAGGATTTCATCTAAGAGATCTCCTAATCCAAGTTGTTGTTCTGCTGAAATTCCAAGTGGTTCATCTAAACCAAGATTATAAAATTCGTAAATATC
>CANQOZ010000065.1 GCA_947625585.1 uncultured Eubacteriaceae bacterium | reverse complement strand
CTCCTGTTTATGATTAATTATTTTAACATTGGCTAGGTTGCGAATATAAACGTTTACACTCGAAATCGTAGGTATAAATTGGTCAATGAAACCGTCAAATTATAACTATTTGTGGTATAATTTAACACGGAAAATGAAATTTTAACGGTTATAGGAGAAAATATATTGAAAACGATAGGCATTACAACATCAGAAATTAAGTTAAATAGCCTGCTCAAATATGCAAATCTTGCTCCTAGTGGCGGAGCAGCAAAAGAGCTTATTCTTGACGGGCAGGTTGAGTTAAATGGTGAAGTTTGCGAGGTTGTAAGAAAGAAAATAAAAGCTGGTGACGTAGTTACTGTTAACGGAGAGGATTATAAGGTAGTAGAAGAATAACATGGTCTTAAATCAAATGCGGTTGATCAACTACCGAAATTATGAAGATGCTTCCCCGATATTTACTCCAGGCTTTAACATAATTTATGGTGATAATGGACAAGGCAAGACAAACTTGCTAGAATCCATTTTTTTATTGTTAAGAGGGTATTCCCACCGTGCTTCTTCAACGAAAGAACTAATTAAGTTTGGAGAGAAGACAATGTTTGCAGCATTGGAATTTCGGGATCAGGATACGACTCATAACGTATCACTTAAAGCTGAAAATGGTAAAAAAGGGTGGAAGCTTGATAGTAAATCGGAATCTTCATTCAGTAAGATTCAAAAGCTGACTGGCTGCATTCTTTTTGAACCCAATGACTTAGAAATTGTTAAGGGAGGTCCAGATAACAGGCGCCGGTTCATTAACATGGAACTCAGTGGTTTAATTCCACCTTATAAAGGTTATTACCGGCAGTTCGAACGAGTCCGACTCCAACGTAATGCCTTGTTAAAACAGGCTAAACTTAATAATACTCCCTTTGATGAACTAAGAAATTCATTAAGACCGTGGGATAACCAGTTAGTTCAAAACGCTGCTAAAATTTATAATCTTCGAAATCGGTATTTAAAACAACTGACAAATAAATCAGAAAAATTTTACAGAGGTTTGGTAAGTCCGGATGAAAAATTAGGTTTAAAGTATGTAACCAATATTTTTGATTCTGAAATACCAAAAGACGTAAACGAGATAAGTTCTGTGTATAAACAAGTTCTTGAAAGTGAACTTGAAAATGATTTAGAGCGTGGTTTTACCAGAAAAGGTCCACATAGTGATGATCTGGAAATCTTGGTAAATGACCAAAATGCTCGACTCTTTGCATCACAAGGACAACAACGTACAGCAGCTATTAGTTTAAAATTAGCTCATATCGACTTATATAAAGAAAATTTAAATTTCCTTCCCGTCGTCTTACTCGATGATATTCTGTCCGAGTTAGACATCAATAGGCAAAGAAATATTCTCTCGGTATTAGAAGGTACTCAAACTTTTATTACTTGTACAAATCCTTCCTTTTCTTCTCATCTCAAAAATGAGGTTAATAAGATTCATATTAGTGACGGAGTCATTAAATAATTCTGTCCATTAATCTAGGAAAACTAAGATGGCTAAAAATAAAGAAAATAAACAGGCAAATTATAATGCCGACCAAATGAAACTCCTTGAGGGAATTGAACACGTTCGACTCAGACCTGGGATGTATATCGGTAACCAGGGATCTCAAGGGTTACATCATCTTGTTTACGAAGTCGTAGACAATTCTATAGATGAAGCACTTGCAGGATACTGTAACAATATTGAAGTTTCAATTGAAGAAGACAACAGTATTCTCGTTAAAGATGATGGTAGGGGTATTCCTACTGACATTAACCATCAGACTGGAATGAGCGGTGTTGAAATGGCACTAACCCAGTTAAATGCTGGTGGCAAATTTGATAATGAAAATTATAAGGTTTCTGGTGGTCTCCACGGAGTTGGTGTTTCTGTTGTTAATGCACTCTCGGATCATCTATGGGTTGACGTTGAACAAAAAGGTAAGAAATTCCATCAGGAATTCTCAAGAGGAGAAAAGACATCCGAACTTGAAGTCGTTGGAGACTCAAATAGAACTGGAACAACAGTTTGGTTCCATCCAGATCCTGAAATCTTTACTGTTTCAGAATACGACTATGAAACCTTAGCTCAAAGGTTAAGAGAGCTCGCATTCCTAAACAAGGGAGTCAAAATTAAATTCAAAGACAACCGATTCCCAGATACAGAAGAGGTTGTTTATGAATCAAAAGATGGAATTAAATCTTATATTGAACTGTTAAATAAAAATAAGAACGTTATTAATCCTAATGTTATTTACTATGAAAAGAATTTTGATAACTGCACTCTTGAATTTGCTATGCAGTATACCGATTCTTACAACGAAAGTATTTATTCTTTTGCTAATAACATTAATACGATCGAAGGTGGAATGCACTTAGGCGGTTTTAAATCAGCTCTAACCAGGACTCTAAACAACTATGCTAGAGAAAATAATCTCTTAAAAGCAAATGATAAAAACTTTACAGGTGAAGACGTTAGAGAAGGTTTAACTGCTGTTATCTCTGTAAAACTACAGGATCCACAATTTGAAGGACAAACTAAAACAAAACTCGGAAATCCTGAACTTAGGGGATTAGTAGAATCCGCTGTTCAAGAACAGTTAAGTTCATTCTTAGAAGAAAATCCGTCCATTGCTAAATCAATAACGGATAGAACGCTCTCTGCAAAAAAAGCGAGAGAAGCTGCTAAGAAAGCTAGGGAAGTTTCAAGAAGAAAATCAGCTCTAGATTCAACTAGCTTACCAGGAAAACTAGCTGATTGTAGAGAAAAAGATCCTGCTAAGTCTGAAATATTTATTGTAGAAGGGGACTCCGCTGGAGGCAGTGCCAAGAGCGGACGTGATAGTAAGATTCAGGCGATTCTACCTCTTAGAGGAAAAATCCTGAATGTTGAAAAAGCGCGAATTAATAGAGTCCTAGACTCCGATACAATCAAGTCTATGATCGTAGCTTTTGGTACAGGTATTGGTGAAGACTTTGATATTAATAAAGCTCGTTATCATAAAATAATCATCATGACGGATGCTGATGTTGACGGAGCTCACATTAGAACTCTACTTCTTACATTCTTCTACCGTTATATGAGAGGTTTAATCGAAGAAGGTTATGTTTACATTGCTCAACCACCACTTTATAAGTTGGAAGTTGGTAAAAAGACCGAATACCTCTATAGCGATGAAGAGATGCAAGAAAGGATGAATGACCTTAAAGATAAGAAGAACATTGTTCTTCAACGCTATAAAGGATTAGGGGAAATGGATGCTGAACAGTTATGGGAAACCACAATGGACCCTGATCAACGTATCTTGAAACAGGTTAGAATCGACGATGCTATTTTAGCTGATGAACTGTTTAATATTTTAATGGGAGACAAAGTCGGTCCAAGAAGAGACTTTATAACCAGAAATGCTGCCAAGGTTAGAAACCTAGATATTTAATTAGAAAGGGTGGCCTATGGCTGAAGAAAAAGATTTAAAAACTATTGAGCCAACAAATATAACAACGGAGATGAGGGAAAGTTACATCGACTATGCGATGAGTGTCATTATTGGCCGTGCACTTCCTGATGTTCGTGATGGTATGAAGCCGGTTCACCGTAGAATACTCTATGCTATGAATGAACTCGGACTAACACCGGAGAGACAATTCAGGAAATCGGTTCGTATAGTTGGTGACGTGCTTGGTAAGTATCACCCGCATGGTGATGCTTCCGTTTATGATGCTATGGTTCGAATGGCACAAGACTTTTCCATGCGTTATACAACAGTAAAAGGTCACGGTAATTTTGGTTCAGTTGATGGAGATGCTCCGGCTGCTATGCGTTATACCGAAGCTAAACTGGACCGAATAGCTATGGAAATGTTACGAGACATCAACAAAGACACAGTTGATTTCATTGATAACTTTGATGGCAGTGAAGCAGAGCCAGTGGTTCTTCCTTCCAGGTTTCCACACTTATTAGTTAATGGTTCTTCCGGTATTGCAGTAGGAATGGCGACAAATATTCCACCACATAATCTTGGTGAAGTAGTTGATGCTTGTATCGCTTACATTGATAACCCGGATATTACTGTTAAAGAATTAATGGAATATCTTAAAGGTCCTGACTTTCCAACTGGTGGAATTATTATGGGTAAGCGGGGAATCCGTGAAACTTATGAAACGGGTCGTGGCCATATAACCGTCCGTTCTAAAGTTGAAATTGAATCACTGAAGAATGGTAAAGAACAGATCGTTGTCTCTGAACTTCCGTTTGGGGTAAATAAAGCTAAGCTCATTTTAAAGATTGCTAATCTGGTCAATACAAAACGTATTGAAGGTATAACTGAGATTAGAGATGAATCCGATTTTAAAAACGGAATTAGAATTGTCATTGATGTTAGACGTGATGCTAATGCCAATGTTATTTTAAATCAACTCTATAAACATACTCAGCTTGAAGATACATTTGGTGCGATCATGTTAGCACTGGTTCAGGACGAATATGGTAGAGCTGAACCAAAAACTTTAAACTTAAAGGAAATTCTTCAGGAATATGTTACGTTCCAAGAAGAAGTCATAACTAGAAGAACTAAATTTGACTTAAAGAAAGCTGAAGCAAGAGCTCACATTCTAGAAGGTTTAATAAAAGCACTTGATAATATTGATAGGGTAATTGAAATTATCAGGAGTAGTCATGATGGTAAAGAAGCTAAAGCTAACTTGACTGCAGAGTTTGATTTTTCAGATACTCAAGCTCAGGCAATACTTGATATGCGTTTGCAACGTCTAACTGGACTTGAACGTGAAAAATTAACGAATGAATATGAAGATCTATTAGCTCAAATTAAGAAGTTAAAGGAAATTCTAGAAGATGAAAATAAGCTCCTAGGTATTATTAAAGAAGAGTTAAGAGAAATCAAAGCCAAATATGGAGACGAAAGAAGGACTTCCTTTGCTGAAGCAGCTCAAGATTTAGAACTTGGCGACTACATTGACGAAGAAGATGTTGTTATTACATTAACTCACCGTGGTTATGCTAAACGAATTCCAATTGAAACATACCGCAATCAGCGTAGAGGTGGGAGAGGAATCGTTGGCGTTAATCCAAGGGATAATGACTTTATAGAACACCTGTTTACCATGTCAACGCACCACTATCTACTTTTCTTTACTAATCAAGGTAAAGTTTATAGGCTCAAAGGTTATGAAATTCCTGAAGCAAGTAGAAGTTCAAGCGGAAAAGCTATTGTAAACATTCTACCTTTAGAAAATGGTGAAGAGATTACAGCACTTCTTCCTGTTAAAGACTTTGATGATCGTGATTTGATCATGGTCACTAAGTATGGACTGGTTAAGAAAACCAAGTTAAAAGACTTTGATACCTCCAGGAGAAATGGACTAATAGCCATTAACCTAAGAGAAGGGGATGAGCTAATTAGTGCTGAAATAATAAAAGAAAATGACGACATCATAATTGGAACCCATGAAGGTCAAGCAATCCGGTTTGGATCGAACCAGGTTAGACAAATGCATCGAAATAGTATGGGAGTTCGTGCTATACGATTAAAAGATGGCGACTATGTCATTGGTATGGGCCAAGTTGATGAAGGCGATTATATTTTAACGGTTACCGATAAGGGGTTCGGTAAATTAACAAAAGAAGAGAATTATAGACTTCAACGTCGTGATGGGAAGGGCATTTCAACATACAAATTAACAGACAAGACCGGTAAGTTGATAGGAATTCTAACAGTAACGTTAGATGATGAGATCATGTTAATCAACAATGCTGGAATTGTAGTCAGGATGTCTGCTAATGGCATCTCCCAGACCGGCAGAAATACTCAAGGAGTAAGGTTAATGAGGTTGGCTGAAGACGAAAGGGTAGCTACTATTTCAAAAGTCTACTTATTTGCTTCAAGCCAAGAAGAAGAGGAAATTTTTGAAGATCAAGAAGATCTGGGAGTTTTAGAAGATGTCGAACGAGAACTTGAACAAGACGAAGAAGATTTGTAAGAGACTAAACCCTTCCTTATTATCAGCTGACTTTTGGAATATTAAAGATGCACTGGAAACCCTAAGTGAATTGGGAGTTAAGTCCCTTCATATTGATATCATGGATGGTCATTTTGTTCCAAATATTTCATTTGGACCAGGCGTTATCAAAACAATTAGGAAAGGTTCTGACTTGTTTTTTGATACTCATTTAATGATTGATGATCCACTCGAATTTATTCCAAAATTTATTGATGCTGGTTCTGATTCAATTAGCGTACATGTTGAAACAAAAGATAATGTTAATGAATGCTTTGATCTAATGGATGATGCTGGAATTCAAAAGGGATTAGTTATTTCACCAAAAACTTCAGTTGTAGAATTAGAACCCTATTTAGATAGGATCAATCGAATTACAGTCATGAGTGTTGAACCTGGCTTTGGAGGACAATCTTATATTCCTTCTTCATCTCAAAAGATTAGAGATATCAAGGAACTTGTAGGAGACCGTGATATCGAAATCCAGGTCGATGGTGGAGTCAATAAAGATACTATTGAGGAAATCAACGAAGCTGGAGCTGATAAATTTGTAGCTGGTTCTGCTGTATTTGAAGGAGATATTAAAAAGAATATAGAAGAATTGGTTGATGAGCTCAAGTAGAATCATTTCATAACTGTTAGTACTGTTACTGTAAAAGATCCTAATAATAGACAGATGGAATTCTTAAAATTCGGAGTAACCATTAAGTATTAAGTATGATTAATGATGAAATGAAAGATCGATATATTTATCCTGCATTGTTTGAATATGAAGATGGACAGGAAATAGCTGTGATATTTCCTTACCTAA
>CANQOZ010000064.1 GCA_947625585.1 uncultured Eubacteriaceae bacterium | reverse complement strand
TAAATATTTTATAAATTAATTTAAAGGAGATTTTTTAAAATGGCTAAAGACAATTTAGATTTCATGGTATGTTGTGCAAATGGTGCTGGTTCAAGTTTAATGATGAAAATGACAATGCAGAAAGTATTGGACAAACTTGGAATCAAACCTGGTAAAGTTCATCACTGCTCACTTTCAGAAGGCAAGAGCGCTGCTCCACAATATGATGTTGTATTCTGTGCCCAAAACTTTACAGATATGTTTAAAGATGCTGCTAAAAAGGGAACAAAAGTAATAGGCCTAAGAAACATCATGTCTCAGCAGGAAATGGAAGATAAGCTAAAAGAAAATCAAATCATCTAAGTAATCAAACTCATAATTAAACTTATCTCTAGATAAGGAGAATTTAATGAAAGATAAGCTAAAAGAAAATCAAATCATCTAACTGAAAATTTGAAGTTCATGATTCAACGAATTTTCTATTAAACTTTAGTCTAAGCTCAACGTGAGCAATGTTATGGATGAAAAAATAGGTACCGCCAGGTGTTTAGCCTAGCCTTGTGCTCTATTGCTCTGGATTAAAAGAAACTATGACAATAGCGTTCAGAGTTTTTAAAATCATTCGATAACAATAACGAAGACTACTGACAGGGAAACTCTACTTTAGTAAAAATTTAATTCATAATTCGCTATTAGAAACAAGATGAACGTGAACTTCAATTTTTGATCATCTAAGTAATCAAACTCATAATTAAACTTATCTCTAGATAAGGAGAATTTAATGAAACGAGATCGAGCCATCGTTGATAAACGACGAAAAGGTATTTTAAAAACGTTACTCCAGGACTCAAATACGAATGTAGAAGAGTTGGCAGTTAAGTTTGAGGTTTCCCCGATTACCATTAGGCGCGACTTACAGTATCTTGAAGACAACAATATGGTAGTCCGGTACTATGGGGGTGCTAAACCAACCGATTATGCTAATCAGATAACTGACTCCAACAATGTTCAAATCTATCGGGACTTAATAGCTAAATATGCTGCTAGTCTTGTTGAAGATGGGGATATCATTTTTATCAATACCAGTGAAACAGCATTAGGAATGATTAACTTTATCGAAAGTAAAAATGTAACTGTCATTACAAATAACGGTAAGATTTTAAGCCAAAACATTCCTTCAAATATCAACGTTTTATTAACTGGTGGCGAGATCCGTATTCCTAAAGAGGCACTAGTAGGAGAATTTGCAGAACGAAACATTATGAATGTGAATGCTAAGAAGGCATTCCTTGGTTGTAGTGGTATCTCCAATGATGGAGGGGTTACTACGGAAAATGCCAACGAAGTTAAGCTAAATGAACTAATGTTAAAACAGGCAAGCAAGGAAAATTACATCTTAGCTGATCATACCAAAATTGGTTATAACAGTAGTTTCAAAACTTCTACTACCGATTTAATCACGAATCTGATTACGGATGAACGTGCTGATGCGAAGGAATTAAAAAAGCTTAATGATACTGGAATAAACATAGTACAGGTTAAGCGCAAAAATATTATCTAGAGATAAGTCTTTTAATCCAATGAAACAATACAACTTAGGAATTTATGAAAAAGCAATTCCAAACGAATTAAGCTGGGAAGAAAAATTCAAAGCTGCCAAAGAAGCCGGTTATGACTTCATGGAAATCAGCATTGACGAAACTGATGAAAAGCTTAACCGCTTGGATTGGAGTCCTGAAAAGCGCCAGGAGCTCATTGCCTTAACTAAAAAATACGATATTCCTTTCGGAAGCATGTGTTTGAGTGGTCATAGAAAATATCCTCTAGGGAGTAATGACCCTGAAATTGAAAAAAGAAGTTTGGAAATTATGGAAAAATCCATCCAACTGGCTTCTGACTTGGGAATTCGAATAATTATGCTAGCTGGTTATGACGTTTATTATGAAGAATCAACTCCTGAAACAGTAAAGAGGTTTGAAAAGAACCTTCTTTATTCAACACTTCTAGCAGCTAAAGCTGGAATGATGCTAGGTTTTGAAACCATGGAAACCCCATTTATGAATACAGTTGCTAAAGCAATGAAATACGTCAACCAGGTAGACCTACCGTTTTTAAGTGTCTATCCAGATTCTGGAAATATCACAAATGCTGCTGTTGAATACGGTACAGATGTTTGTGAAGACATGGAAAGTGGTAAAGGGCATCTCGTAGGTTTCCACTTGAAAGAAACCGTTCCTGGAAAATTTAGGGAAATTCCATACGGCACAGGACATGTTGAATTTGAAAAACTCATTAAAAAAGCTTGGGAATTAGGAATTCGACGTTATGTAACAGAGTTCTGGTACGTTGGAAACCCACAATGGCAACAGGAATTAAACGACACCCGTAAATTAATGGGCGACTTACTTGATAAGGCGCAAGACAATACTTTATAAAGAATGAACGTCGAAAAGAAAGTTTTAAAGAATTTAAATAAATGTTACTCAATAGCTCCATTAAATTATGATGGAGACTATGACATCCTGGTAGCTGCAGAAAAGCAGGATCCATGTTACCTGTTTTCAAGCGATGGGGAATACCTTGATAAGATCTGGGATGGACCAGGTGGAGTTATGACAATGGTCCAAGTTCCAGAATCAGATGGACAATTTTTATCCACTTATAAATTTTATTCTCCAAACGATTCTAAAGAAGCAAAAATCGTCACAGTCACTCCTAACGAAGATGGTCATTGGGATATACAGACTTTAGTTGACCTTCCACACGTACACCGCTTCGACATTCTCGAACGTAATGGCCAAAACTACTTAATAGCTTGTACCTTGAAATCCGGCCATGAACATAGGGATGACTGGAGCAGTCCTGGTAAGGTTTACTGGGCCAAACTTCCTGATGACCTTTCTCAATTTAACCAGGATAACCAGCTAGAGCTGGAAGTTCTCAAAGATAACCTCCTTAAAAATCACGGTTACTACCGTATTGTTGAAGACGGTGTTCCAACCGCTCTCATTTCAAGCGAAGACGGTGTTTTCCAATTTATTCCACCGGAAGACGAAAATTCCGAATGGACTATCAACACACTTATTGAAGAACCAACAAGTGATGCCGTTCTAATCGACTTAAATGGAGACGGAGTTAAAGAACTCTGCACTATTGAAAGTTTCCACGGAGACCAAATTTCCATCTTTGACCAGGTTGATGGTGAATATAAAAAAGTTTACGAATTTCCAGAAAAAACACCATTCCTCCATGCCATAGGTGGTTATGAAATAGGTGGAGTACCAACTTTTGTCATTGGACATCGTGGCGGAAACCAAAACTTGTATGCCATTCGCTATAACCCTGATTCAGAAGAATATGAATACGAAGTCATCGACGAAGGTCGTGGCCCAGCTAATGTATTTTACTTCAATGATGACGGTGTAGACAAGTTAGTTGCAACAAATCGTGAAACCGATGAAATTGCCATGTATACATTAACAGAATAGGTTAAAATATGTTAGAAGAACTAAAAGAAAAGGTTTACCTTGCAAACATGGAGCTCCCAAAACGTGATTTAGTTACTTTCACATGGGGCAATGTTAGCGGTATTGACCGTGACAAAGGCTACTTCGTCATCAAGCCAAGTGGTGTTGACTATGATAAGTTAAAACCAGAAGACATGGTTGTTGTTGACTTAGATGGAAACGTTGTCGAAGGTGAATACAATCCTTCTTCAGATACACCAACACATGCTGAACTATATAAAGCATTTCCAACAATTGGTGGTATCGTCCATACCCATTCTCCAGCAGCAACATCTTGGGCTCAGGCTGGAAGAGATATTCCTCTTTACGGAACTACCCATGCAGACTATATTTATGGTCCTGTTCCATGTGCTCGTTCACTCACTGATGAAGAAATCGGTGGGGAATATGAAAAGAATACTGGATTAGTAATTGAAGAAACGTTTAAAGAACGTGATATTAATCCAGAATATGTTCCAGCTGTACTTTGTACGAATCATGGTCCATTTACTTGGGGCAAAGATGCTGATGAAGCTGTCCATAATGCTGTCGTTTTAGAAGAAGTAGCTAAAATGGCTTCTATGACAGAACAACTAAATCCGGATGTTAAACCAGCTCCTGATAATATAAAGGATAAGCATTTTTTGAGAAAACACGGCGAAAATGCTTATTATGGACAAAAATGAATACAAACGAATTAAAGAAAACAGCGAACTCGATTCGCAAATCAATTATTGAAGAAGTTTATAATGCAAAAAGTGGCCATCCAGGTGGATCACTATCTGCTGCAGACTTAATGACTGTTCTCTACTTTGACAAAATGAACGTCAATCCGGAAAATCCAGACGATCCTGACAGAGATCGATTTGTCCTATCTAAAGGACATGCTGCTCCTGTCCTATATGCTACCCTTGCTGAAAAGGGATATTTTCCAAAAGAAGATCTCGTAACACTTAGAAAACCGGATTCCTACTTACAAGGGCATCCAGACATGAAACACACTCCAGGTGTTGATATGTCAACAGGTTCACTAGGACAGGGTGTTTCAGCAGCGGTTGGTATGGCACTTGCTGGAAAGATCGATGACAAAGACTACCACGTCTACACTCTTTTAGGTGATGGTGAAACAGAAGAAGGCCAAGTCTGGGAAGCAGCAATGTTAGCTGGAAACCATAAACTCGATAACCTAACCTTAATTGTAGATAACAATAATTTACAGATAGACGGAACGCTTGATGAAGTCAACTCTCCGAATCCACTCGACAAGAAGTTTGAAGCTTTCAACTTTAACGTAATCGTAGTTGATGAAGGAAATGATGTTGAAGCTATCAGCAAGGCATTAGATGATGCGTTAGCTTATAAAGAAGGTCCAACAGCTATTATCTTAAAGACAACCAAGGGTAAAGGTGTCTCCTTTATGGAAGACGATGCTGGATGGCATGGTAAAGCTCCTAACGAAGAACAATATAAAATTGCAATGGCAGAACTAGAAGAAGAAGGGGAAGCACTATGAGCAAGAACATAGCAACCAGGGAAAGCTACGGCAATGCCGTAACCGAATTAGGTAATGAAAACGAGAATATCGTCGTCTTAGATGCAGACCTGGCAGCAGCAACCCAGAGTGGTAAGTTCAAAGCTGCTCACCCGGAACGCTTTATCGATGTTGGAATTGCAGAACAGAATCTTCTAGGAACAGCTGCAGGTTTAGCTGCTGCCGGTAAAGTGCCATTTGTCTCTACATTTGCCATGTTTGCTGCAGGAAGAGCCTTTGAACAGATCAGAAATATGATCGGCTACCCACACTTAAATGTAAAAATTGCAGCAACCCATGGTGGAATCTCCGTTGGTGAAGACGGAGCCTCTCATCAATGTCTAGAAGACTTTGGATTGATGAGATTAATACCTGGTATGGTAGTTATCAATCCAGCAGATGACGTTGAAGCTAGAGCTGCCGTTAAAGCAGTGGCTGATTATGAAGGCCCAGTTTACATGCGTTTTGGCCGTCTACCAGTTCCAGTTATTAATGATGAAGAAACGTATACATTCGAAATTGGTAAGGGACAAGTTCTAAAAGAAGGTAATGATATAACAATCATTGCTTCCGGACTTCCTGTTGGGGCAACACTTGAAGCTGCTGAAAAGCTAAAAGCGGATGGAATTGATGCTGAAGTTATCAATATGCCTACAATCAAACCAATCGACGATGAATTGATTGTTGAATCAGCTAAAAAGACCGGTAAAGTTGTCACCGTTGAAGAACATAACTGTATTGGTGGTCTAGGTGGAGCTGTTGCTGAAGTTATAACAGAACAGAATCCAGTTCCTGTTAAAAGAATTGGAATTAATGACCAATTTGGAAAATCAGGTCCAGCACCGGAACTTCTAGAAGAATTCGGTTTGGATGCAGACGGTATTTATGAACAAGTAAAGGAATTTGTTTCATGAAAGTTGCAATAGGCTGTGACCATGGTGGTCTCTTACTTAAAGACTCAGTTATAGAAGAAGTCGAAGCTTGTGGCTTTGAATACATCGATTGTGGTACAAACAGCACTGATTCCTGCGACTACCCGGACTATGCCAAGAAGGTTTGCGATTTAATCTTAAGCAAGGAAGCTGACCTTGGAATTTTGATCTGCGGAACTGGAATTGGAATGAGCTTAGCCGCTAACAAATATCAGGGAATACGTTGTGCTTTATTAAATGACTGCTATTCAGCTAAGATGAGTAAAGAACATAATAATGCCAACTGTATGGCTCTTGGAGCACGTGTGCTAGGTCCAGATCTTGCTAAGATGATTGTAAATACTTACCTGACAACTGATTTTTCAAATGAAGAAAAACATAAAAGACGAATAAACAAGGTAAATAGTATTTTAAGTTAATACTAAAGTTGGCAAGGTCATTTGGTTCTAAAATTGAAGATCTTGCCAATTTTTTTGAATAAATAAGGTGAATTTTATGGTTAATAAAAGATTAACCTGGTTAGTAATAATAAGTTTAGTTTTATGCCTCTTTGCTTTCACTGGTTGTACAGGATCGCAACAAGAAGATGAAGAATTAAATAATCCTGATGCAACTGAAGAAACAGAACAAGAGGAAATGAGTGATATTGATGTCCATACATATCAAAACTCAGTTGATAATTTTGAAAGTGAATTAAAAGTAATCCAGAACGATGAACCAAACGCTAGTGGTGCTGCAGCTGCAGGATTAAAGAAACTTTGTGATGAAATAGCTTCTGATACTGAAATGGTAAAAACATCAGTTCTACGTTCAGTACAAAAGGGCTATATTACTCCTGAAGAACAAGCATCTTTAGATTCAAGCTTAGAAGATATTAAAAGTAGAGCAACAGCTTTAGCTA
>CANQOZ010000063.1 GCA_947625585.1 uncultured Eubacteriaceae bacterium | reverse complement strand
GCACAAGTAAAAATGTGCCGGGTTTGCTTTTGAGATGAATAAAAGAGAATTGGCAAACACTGGTATTAATGTTTCTGAAATCTGTTTTGGAACATTAACGCTGGGACCACTTCAAAGAAACTTACCGGTAGAGGAAGGCATTAAAGTTTTATTAAAAGCTTATGAGGAAGGTATAAACTTTTTTGATACAGCACAGATGTATAAAACCTATCCTTATTTAAAAAAGCTCCTTCAAGTGGATAAGAATCTTATCATTTGCTCTAGATCCTATGATTATTCCTATGAAGGCTTAATGAAAAGTTTAGATGAAGCACTTGAGGGAATCGGTCGGGATTATATTGACTTATACTTACTTCATGAACAAGAGTCAAGATATACATTTGAAGGACACTATCCAGCTATAGAAGCACTCCTTGATGCAAAAAGGGAAGGGAAGGTCCGTGCTATTGGTATTTCAACACATCGTGTTCGTGCTGTTCGTGACAGTATCCTATTTCCTGAACTTGAGATCGTTTTTGCGCTGCTAAATAAAAGAGGTTTAGGAATAGAGGATGGCACTTCTGATGATATGGTAGAAGCGATCAAGTTAGCTAGAGAAAATAACAAAGCTGTTTATACCATGAAACCATTGGGTGGTGGAAACTTGATCAGAGACCGAGTTGAAAATTTGAACTTCCAAAAGAACCTTTATAATAAAAATCTAATCGATTCAGTTGCCATAGGGATGAGTAGTATAGAAGAAGTTTTATACAATGTTAAATTCTTTGAAGATAAAAAAATTGATAGAAGTTTAATAGATTCAACAAAAAACCGTTCTAGAAAACTCCTAATTGATGATTGGTGCGAAAAATGTGGCAGATGTATTGAAAAATGTCACCAAAATGCTCTTTTTATGGGTAATAATAAAGTAGAAGTAAATAGGCAGAAATGCCTAACATGTGGTTACTGCGCCAGCGTGTGTCCAGTTTTTGCATTAAAAGTGATTTGAGGAGTTTAGAAATGGTCAATAAGAAGATACTTGGATTAGACATTGGTGATAGGTACATCGGAATCGCAGTTAGTGATTCACTAGGAATGACAGCACAACCTTATCGGACTTACAAAAGAGGAAATCGGGAAGAAGACTTGGAATTTTTCACAGATGTAGTAGACCAGTTCAATGTTGACACTATTGTTTGCGGACTACCTTATAATATGGATGGAAGCGAGTCTAAACAAACCCGTAAAGCTAAGAATTACGCAGGATTTTTAAAAAACAGTTTAAATATTGATAAATTAGAATTTGTTGATGAGCGATTAACGACAGAGGAAGCAGACGGAATACTTGATATTGGCCACGTTAAACAGAAAGATCGAAAAAATAAAATAGATACCCTTGCAGCCCAATTAATTCTACAGGAATATATGGATAATAATGGATAAAATAACATTAATCGGAAATGATGGAGAAACCATAGAAGGAACAGAAGTAGCTAGCTTAGTCATTCATGGAACATTTGATGGAATTCAAGATCCAGAAATACTCGTAGTGGGTGATGAACAACAGAATTTATACCCTCTTATTTATAATGAAGATAGTCAGGACTTCTCGTTTATTGAAAATGAAGAATTGCTTAATGCAGCAACAGATGCATTGGAAATATTAATGGATGAAAATGAGCCAATTGAATAAAAATAAGAAACATCGAAAAAACGAACATACTTCCTTAAAGAATCGCAAAAACAGAACACGTTACTCTCATAATTTAAAAAAGAAGAATACTAAAAAGAAAAATAGAAAAAAATATAATAATGTAGATGATCGTAAAATGAAGATGATCCCAATCGGTGGGGTTGGTGAGATTGGCAAAAATATGACAGTTTTCGAGTATGGTGATGAAGCAATCATAGTTGACTGTGGCTTGAAATTCCCAGATGACGACATGCTTGGGGTAGATATTGTCCTACCAGATTTTGATTATGTTGAAAAAAATAAAGATAAAATCAAAGGACTATTTATCACTCATGGTCATGAAGACCACATTGGTGGAGTTACTTATCTTGAAAAGGTAGCTAACATCCCTATTTATACGACAAAACTCACTCGTGGTTTACTTGAGAAAAAGTTAACTGAAGCTGGATTAGAAGACGAAGTTAAGATAAATACTATTAAAGCAGGAACCCCTGTTAAACTTGGTAATTTTGAAGTTGAACCGATTCAGGTAACTCATAGTATAGCTGATTCCGTTGCTTTTGCTATAAAAACACCGGCTGCAACTGTCGTTCATACTGGTGATTTTAAAGTTGACTATAATCCGATTGACAATAAAATGATTGACTTACAGCGTTTTGCTCAACTTGGAAATGAAGGAGTCGACTTATTACTTTCTGATTCAACTAATGTAGAAGAAGGTGGCTATACTCCAAGTGAATCCACATTAGGTGAAACCTTTTATAATATTTTCAGAGGCTGTAAAAACAGAATCATTGTTACAACCTTTGCTTCTAACATTCATAGAATCCAACAGATTGCCGATGCAGCTGTAGCTTATAACAGAAAAATAGCAATTAGTGGTAGAAGTATGCAGAACATGGTTGATGTTGCCAGAGATTTAGGTTATCTAAAAATTCCAGATAGTGCACTAATTGATATTAAAGACATTGATAAATATAGACCGAAGGAATTAGTTGTTATTACAACCGGATCCCAAGGAGAACCGATGGCTGCTCTTGGCAGAATGGCAAATGGTGATTTCAAGAACCTTGAAGTAGGACCAAACGATACAATTATTATTTCTGCAAGTCCAGTACCTGGAAATGAAAAGATGGTATCGGAAGTCATTAATAAGTTGGTTGAAAAGGGTTCAGAAGTAATCTATCAAAAATTAGCTGAAACACACGTTTCTGGTCATGCTAAGAGAGAAGAATTAAAATTAATTCAGGCATTAACTAAACCAAAATTCTTCGTACCCGTTCATGGGGAACCAAGAATGCTGCTTCACCATAAAAATTTAGCTGAAAAGATGGGAATTCCTTCAAAGAATATCTTCATTATGAATAATGGAGAACAGCTGGAATTTAATCATAATAAAGCAGAGATTATAAATGAAACTTTTAGTTCTGATTCCGTTTTAGTTGATGGATTAGGAATTGGTGATATTGGTAACATCGTTTTAAATGATCGTAAAAAGTTATCAGAAAATGGATTAATTGTTGTAATTCAAAAGATGAAGAATAATACTCCAATCGGTAGTCCTGATATTATTTCTAGAGGCTTCGTTTATGTTAAAGAGAATGAGGAATTAATAGAAGAAGCAAAAGCAGAAGTTGAAAAAGCACTTCAAGTTTCTAGAGATAAACATTATACAGAGTGGAGCGACATTAAGAGTGAAATTAGGAGTACTCTTCATAAGTTTTTACGAAACAGAATGGACCGAAATCCAATGATTTTACCAATTCTTGTGAATGTTTAAAATTGATTTAAGGTTTGTTGTGCTATAATAACGGTTGAATTTATAGATTGACGATTTAAATATGGATAAAAACGAAAGAGATAACCAATACGACCAGGACGATTTTTATGATGACGAGGTTTATGAAGAACGACCAGGTATAGGTAAGAAACTAGTCGGAGTAATTATCTCCTTAGTTCTATTAGTAATATTGATTGCTGCAGGTTTAATTCTCTACAATCAACAACTGCAACCTGTAAATCCTGAAAATACTGAAAATCTATATGTTGATATTCCTTCTGGACTTTCAACTAAAGAAGTTTCCCAAATTTTAGAAGATAATGATTTAATTCGAAACTCTTTAGTTTTTACAAGTTATGCCGGTAGACATTCCTATGGTGGAGCTGAAATTCAAGCTGCAACTTATGAATTAAACCAATCCATGGGAGTTCCGGAAATATTTACAAAGCTTGTAAATGGTGATTCTTATGTTGGACAAATTACCAATGTAACTATACCTGAAGGAAAAAATATTAACGAACAGGCTCAGATTGTACAAGATGCTGGAATTTGTACAATTGATGAATTTATAGCAGAAGCTTCGAATATTGAAAAATATAAGGCAACATATCATATCTTAGATTCAATTCCAGAAGATAAAATTGCTGATAGAACACTTGAAGGTTACCTATTCCCTGATACCTATAATGTTGTTGGAACCGGACCTGCTGGTGCTCAAAACCTAATTGATAATCAATTGACAAGACTGACAGAAGTTTATACACCTGAAATGATACAAGAAACTCAAGACTCCGGAAGGACAGTAGATGATGTTATTATTTTAGCTTCTGTTGTTGAACTTGAAACCAAGCTTCCTGAAGATAGACCAGATGCTGCATCTGTTTTCTTAAACAGGATAGCTCAGAATATGCCTTTACAATCTGACATAACAATAGATTATATTAATGGAACAAGAACGGATGTTTTAACTACAGATCAAACACAAGTCCAATCTCCATACAATACCTACTTGAACTTAGGATTACCGTATGGTCCAATCTGTTCACCGGGAATTGCTTCAATTGAAGCTTGTGTAAACCCAAATGATACAAATTACTTGTATTTTGTTGCTGATATGACATCCGGAAAATTACATTTTAATGAAACTTATGAAGGACATATGCAAGATGTCCAAACATATATGGGACAATAATGTATTCAATAACCGCTTTTAATTAAGCGGTTTTTTTAAACTTAAAATTATGAAAAAAACTGAACTATTAGCACCAGCAGGCTCTCCTGAACGTTTAAAATATGCTCTCAAGTATGGAGCTGATGCTGTTTATTGTGCAGGTAAAGAATACTCACTACGTTCTGGTGCAAACAACTTTTCACTAGAGGATTTAAAGTGGGCAAGTGACTATACTCATAATCTTGATAAAAAAATTTATGTAACCCTTAATGCTAGCTTAAGAAATAGTGATTTTGAAGGCTTAAGCTCCTATGTTCATTATTTGAAGGAAATTGGAATTGACCACGTTATTGTAGCTGACCCTGGTGTTTTTTTAACAGTCAGACAAGCAGAACCTGATATGAAAATTTCTATGAGTACCCAAAGTAATACCTTAAATCTCCAAAGTACGAAGTTCTGGCATGAAAATGGAGCAGGTAGGATTGTTCTAGCAAGGGAACTTGGAATTAATGACATTAAAGAGATCGTTAATAAAAAGCCAAAAGATTTAGAAATTGAAATGTTTGTTCACGGTGCAATGTGTATCTCCCACTCAGGTAGATGCTTATTGTCAAATTATATGACAGGCCGTGATGCTAATAAAGGTGAATGTGCTCAGCCATGTAGATGGAACTATACTCTAGAAGAGAGACCAAATTATTCTGTAATTGAAAGTAAGAGACCAGGTGTTGAATACGACATTATGGAAGATCCAAAACAAGGAACCTTTATCTTTAATTCAAAAGATCTCTGTCTTATTGATCAAATTCCAGAGTTGATGGAAACAGGTGTTGATAGCTTTAAGATTGAAGGAAGAATGAAGAGTCCATATTATGTAGCGACTGTTGCTAGTGTTTATAGACAAAAAATAGACGATACAATTAATGGAACATTAAAGCCAGATCAATACTATAGAGATGAATTAGAAAAAGTATCACATCGAGATTACACTACTGCATTTTATTATGGTCCGACAACAGATAAAGATCAAAATTATGGAACATCAAGTTACTTGAGAAACTATGACTACGCAGGAGTTGTTAAAGATTATAATCCTGAAACAAATATGGCTCTTATTGAACAGCGGAATAAAATTCAAAGTGGTGACACAGTAGAAGTTCTACGATCTGATAACAAGGAATTCTTAACAATTGAGAATATTGAACTTTTTGATTTAAACAATAACCCAATTGAAAGCACACCTCATGCAAAAATGCAGTATCAGTTAAAATCACCGGAAGTAAGTCCAATGGACATTATAAGAATCAATAGAAAAACGGATTAACTTAAGAGGAAGTTGAATCAAAATTTCGAAAACGAACAAAATGTTAACGTTTACACTCGAAACGTCGATAACAGATTTCATAATTTCCTAGGATCTGTTTGATATAATTGATTTATTAAAATTTTCGGAGGAATAAAATGATTTTAGTATTAATTCGCCACGGAGAAAGCGAATGGAATAAAGAAAACCTATTTACCGGTTGGACAGACGTTGACCTAAGTGAAACAGGATTTAAAGAAGCTAAGGAAGCTGGCGAATACCTAAAAACGAATGGGTTTGATTTTGATTATTGCTTTACATCTTATTTAAAGAGAGCTATCCATACTTTAAATGGAGTTCTAGAAGCAATGGATCGTGAATTCTTACCAGTAGTTAAGAGCTGGAAGTTAAACGAAAAGAGCTATGGTGCTCTACAAGGATTAAACAAAGCTGAAACAGCAGCTAAGTATGGTGAAGACCAAGTTCTAATGTGGAGACGTTCCTATGATGTTGAACCACCAGCAATTGAACTTGATGATCCAAGGAATCCAAGAACTCAGGAACTCTACAGAGATGTTAAAAATAAAGAAGAATTACCATTAACAGAAGCACTAAAACAAACAGTTGAACGTGTTATTCCTTATTTTGAAAAGGAAATCAAACCTGTTATGGAAAGTGGTAAACGAGTATTAATCGCTGCTCATGGTAATAGCTTAAGAGCACTCGTAAAATACCTCGAAGGTTTGTCAGATGAAGAAATTGTCAACTTAAATATTCCAACTGGAATTCCTCTGGTTTATGACTTAGATGATAATTTCAAAGTTCAAGATAAGTATTACTTAGGTGATCAGGAATTAATCGCTCAGAAGATTGATGCTGTAGCTAACCAAGGTAAAGCAAAGAAATAATGATGATAAATTGACCTAGCTATTAATTTAGCTAGGTGTTTTTATGCCTATTTTTAGATAGCAGTTAATAATATCTTTATGACTATCTTAATCAGGAATTTTAATAAAAAAAGTCGCAGCATAGAAACTGCGACAGTAATTTCAAATTATTTAATTATTCATTAAAGAACCAGTTCGAACCGATTTTTTCAGAATGTGAAGTTTGGTAACTTCTAAAGCAGGTATAATTATGGGTTCGAGTTCCATTTAATACTTCTTTTACAGCTTGTCTAACTTGTAAGCTTGAGTTACCAAGATATTGTTTGTAATAACCAC
>CANQOZ010000062.1 GCA_947625585.1 uncultured Eubacteriaceae bacterium | reverse complement strand
GTTCAGTACTATTCTAAGATTACCCCTTTTTAGCTATTATATAAAGCTTATTGAAGAATTTTTAAGTATTTATAAAGATAAAAGCTATTTAAACTCTCTATACGAATTTAAAGAACTATCTATAATAACGTTAAAAATTGCAATAGATATTAATTTGAAAATTGGTTCTTTATTTGAATTGGTAAAGTTTAGTTGTTTCGGAAAGAAGGTTAATAAATGATTATTAGATTGATGATAGGAGATAAATAGGATTAATCAAGATAACTTTAATTGAAAATGATAAAAATAGATAATAGTAAAGTAAAATTTTCAAATTTCATTTGAAAAGAAGAACTAATTATTATATAATAAATTTCTTGTCGGGGTGTGGCTCAGTTTGGTAGAGCGCATGGTTCGGGACCATGAGGCCGGAAGTTCGAATCTTCTCACTCCGACCATTTCCTTAAACTTTCATTATATCATAATTTGAAATCTTTTTATTTTATTTATCCAATTTTTATTCGAAAAAATCTCTTTAAAAACAAAAATTAGTATTAAAATTCTATTTTTTAGCATAAAAATGTCAGATAAAGTTAAATTCCCTTAAAAACAAATAGATTAACTGATCTGTAGCTTTAAGAAAATAGTTATTAGGTTAACATGAATTTTAGCTTTTATACTCCAACAGAAATTTGTAAAGTTACAAAAAATAATAAAAATTTCCAAATTAAAATAAAAATTTTCAAAAAATAATAAAAACTTACAAATTAAAATAAAAATTTACAAATAATATTAAAAATTTACTGAGCAAAAGATTAAAAAAAGGTATAATGATAAGTAAGAAAATAGTTATTAGGTTACCATGGATTTTAGTTTTTACACTCCAACAGAAATTCAGCGTTATAAAAAAGGTTTAGGTCAAGGTTATAGAGAAAACTATCTATCCTGGCTTATCTTTACTGACTTTTCTTCTAAAGGAATAACCAGTTACCGACGTGGTATAAAGATTGACCGGTTCTACCTTTGTTTTTCAACATTAGAGTATTACACTCTTCGAACTCTCGAACAATTCTCTCAGATATTAGATATTAGAGAACAGTTTCCCCTTTTAAACAAAAGAAAATTCCTAGCTATAGCAAATCGTCTTGGAATTGATCCACCAAGAAATCCAAAAACAAGAACTCCAATTATTACAACCTCCGATTTTTTCCTGACTTTAAAAAACAGGAATGCGGTTCGAAGTGTTAAACCGTCAAAAGACCTTGAGAGTAAGAGGACTCTGGAAAAGATAGAGTTAGAACGAACCTACTGGTTAGAAGAAGGCGTTGATGATTTCTCTATTATTACGGAAAAGGATATTGATAAAACATACGCTCAGAACTGGGATCTTTTAAGTTCTTATTATTATGAGGATGAATTAAATATTACAGCAGGCAATTACACTGAACTCAAGGATTTAGGTAAGCTGCTATTACACATGCTAGAGGATCAGAAACCAACTAATGCTTTATTAAGAGATTTTGAGAGAAAGTACAATCTAAAAGAAGGAGATGGAACACAGCTTTATTACCACTTGCTCTCCCATAAGCTTTTTGAGGTGGATTTAAGTATTCCATTAAGATTTTATTAAGATGAAACGATTAAGAATAGGTCAAGTCTACCGTACTACGGATACAGATGAAGAATTTCGAGTTATCGAAAGGACCAATAGTCAAGTTTACCTGGTTTTCTTTGAAAATAAGACAACAGTTATTCCAAAAGCCTTTAAAACTGAAATGATAGAAGACCGTTTAGAGGAAGGCACAATAGAAGAGATACAAGATCCTTACTTAAAGTTTAACTTAGAGGAAGAGACTGAGACTCAAAAGCAAAAGACCGACTTATATTATGAGGTTCTAAACAGTGTATGGAAAGATCTTAAAAAACGGGCACTGTTACTGGATAGAACGGGTAGAAAACAGATTATTGAAGAACTCTCTGAAAGTTTAAAACTTAGTCCGAATTCAACTCGACGACTTTTGGGAAGGTTCTGGAGAGGCGGAATGTCTCGCAATTCTCTTGTTCCCGAATACAAGAATAGAGGCGGCCTTCAAGAGAAAGGTAAAAAAAGGGGAGTAAAGAGAGCTAACCAGACAGAAGGTATTCCAATAACCAATAAGGAAAGGGCCCTCTTTGAACGTTATTACCAAAAATACTATATAAAGAAGAAAAAAAGTTTTATGACAACCTATAACTTTTTGATTCAAAAGGAATATTCAAGGAAAGTAAAAGATAAATCGGGTGAGATTACGATTATTCCTCTGGCCCCTGATGAAAAGCCAAGTTACCGACAGTTTTATTACTGGTTTTCCAAACGAAGGGATCCCCATGAAGACATTTACCAAAGGGAAGGGCGAAGCACTTTCTATAACGATTTTAAAGTAAACGGTGAGAGCACTCTCGAAAGAGCCTATGGACCCGCCTTCCGCTATGAGATCGACTGCACCCACCTAAATATTACAGTTGTTTCAGAACTTGACAGAGAGAAAGTGATCGGACGTCCTATTCTTTATAGTGCAATTGATGTTTATACAAGAATGGTAGTGGGATTTTGCCTGAGTATTAAAAATGAATCCTGGGAGACGACAGAGGAAACCATAATCAACATTGGCGAAGATAAAGTTGAGTTTTGTAAGAGATACGGAATTGACATAGCTCCAGAAGACTGGCCATGTAAGCACTTTCCAAAATCGTTGTTCATGGATAATGGGGCTGCCAAGAGTCCAAACATCTTACAGTTTGCCCACACCTACCATGTTGAATTAGAAGATGCTGAATCGTATGCGCCTCGGAGGAAGCCGAACATTGAACGCAAACATTTGGACTTTAAACAAATCATCGAGGAGTTTTTACCGGGAGCGGATCCCAAAGAAAGGAAGCGGGGCCAAAAGGATCCAAGACTGGATGCTACATTAACTCCTTATGAACTAACTCGTCAAGTGATTCGGATCATTCTCTACTTTAACCATAACGTAATAAAAGATTATCCACTTGATGCCGAAATGTTAAAAGCCGGTATTGAGGCGACCCCCGCCCAGTTATGGAAATGGGGTGAAACAAACGGTAATTTTTTCGGAAAAGAATCCGGTGATTTAAATGAGCTGCGCTACGTCTTACTTCCTCAAGATGATAGAGTCGTCAGCAAAAAGGGAATCCGCTTTAAAAACCATTATTACATTGGTAAAAGTTTTGAAAGCCTCAAATTTCTTGATAACAATAGGAAGGAAAAAATTCATATATCTTATGATCCTCATAACATCAATTATATTTATGTTAAAGGACCGGAAGGATTTCTTCAGCTTGAAATCTCAAAGACACTAAGCAGCAATGTTCTCACCTATGATGATCTTGAAGCACTGATTCCAAAAGAGGAAATTTCAGACAAATATTCCAAGGAGAATCTGATCTATCAACTCGAACAGGAAAACAGGGAAGCGGCTAGAAAAACCACATCAACACTAACCCAAAGGAGGAAGGAATTAAAGAATATTAGTCAAAACAGACAGGAATATTTAGAGGAAACGGAGAAAGAAGAAATGAATTCATCAAAAAAACAAACTCCTACTCCAAAATCAGGTAGTGTTTCAGAACAACAAAATTCCTACGATCAGGACAGACAGGCATTTTTAGAAAGGAAAAGACTGGAAAGGAAAAATGAACGAACTGATTAATGCAGAGTACAGGAATACAAACAACACCCGTTATGATAATAATCCATATATTGAATCCCTTCCTCCTATGTTGACTCCGGAAGATATTATGGAACTTTTTTATTATCAGCCCGAACTGCCGGATAATATTCAGGAAATGTCGGATCAGGAAAGGCTAAGTTATCTTGGTTTAATCGATGAGTTTCTGACTCCGTTTAAAATTCACCAGGACCTCTATCAGGCTTTCTATACGATGATTTGTGATGGTTATACTCACCGTAATCCTATCGAAAAAGGACGACCGGATTTAAGACTTGCACGTGAAGGAATTGAAAGTGTAAATTCGCAAAATTATGGCTCTCTCCATGCCAGACCTGCAAAAAGTACGTGTTCAAGTATTCTGATTACGGGAATTAGTGGAGTTGGCAAGACGACAACGTTTGACAGGATCCTTTCAACACTACCTCAAACCATCAGTCATGTCTCTTATAAAGGTCATAAGCTTACCAGAACCCAGCTGCCCTTTTTAAAGGTAGATTGTCCGTTTAATGCTCAGATTACAACATTTTGCCAGTATGTTCTACGGGGTTTTGACGAGGCACTAAATATTGACCTTTATGAGAGAACAGCTTTGGCTGAAAATCATGGCGTTAATAAAATGACTGCTACCATTCACACTTTAATTCATAATTATGCTCTGGGATGCCTGCTTATAGACGAAGTACAAAATCTTGTAACATCCGGTAATGAAGAAAACAATCTATTAAATTTTTTCGTGAATATAATCAATGACTGGAAAATTCCGTTTATCTTTATCGGAACGCCGAAATTCCTCCAAACCATACAGACCAATGTTCGTTCGAACCGTCGTTTTAACTCAATGGGTAATTATACCTGGACTCTACCAAAAGAAGACTCGGCGGATTGGAAAACATCACTGGAGAATTTATGGGAGATACAATTGACAAAAAACAAGACTCCCCTTGACCCCGATCTTGCTACGACGATGTTTGACCTCTCCCAGGGGAACCTGGCAGTTGCCTGTTCTCTCTTTAAAGTAGTCCAAAGGGAACTCATTACCAATCCCGATGATAAAGACGAAATTATCACCCCCATGATAATCCGTCATTGTTTTAAAGAAAGCTTTTCTACTTATAGCGGCTGGATCGATGCCATCCGCAATAACGATCTGCAACGTCAACAGGATTATGAAGATCTTGTTTTTCTAATGTTGGATAATCATACCACTACAGAAAGTAAAGATAAAGACAGCAGTCAGGAAGAACTCTTAGAACTTCAACAGGTAGACAAAAGAATAAAAGAGGAGAAATTATCGAAGGAACTGTTGGCTTATCTTAAGGGACAGGACCTCTATGAATATTTAAATGAAGATAATTTAAAAGACATTATAAAAGAAACAATCGATTCCTACGGTGTTAAAGAGGAACTTAGAATCTTAAAACAGAACTGTTCAAAACGAGCCCTGGATCTGGAAATGGCACTGAGAGAGCTTGATGAAAAAGAAGAGCAGTTAACTGAAAAACCGATTATGAAGGCTTATCAAAATGCTCATGAAAACAATACAACTGTAACAGACGAACTTGAAAATAATGGATTAAGGGGGTTTGGTTTTGATCAGTAAAGACAATAAACTCCTTTTCTTTACAGACCCTTATCCTGATGAATTGCTCTATTCCGTTCTGGCCCGGTTTCATTATTATAACGCCGGCCTCCCGTATGGGAAAAGTCAGGCTGAGCTGTTAGCATCAAAACGTAATGTTCCCAGTATCTATCTGGGTTATAACTTAAACTTTCTGGCAGATCGTTTAAGTCACTGTTATGATGCTCACTCTCTTATAGACGAACACACTGTTTTTCCGTATTACAGCATGTTCTTAAAGGAGGAGTCCAGGGTCAAAGTCCTGGAATCACTTTTAACAGGAAAAGACTCATCGGTTGTAATTAGCAGACTTGGAATAACCCGCAAAAATTTCCCAAAGTCTTTTGATAAGTTACGATTCTGTCCTGAATGCCTCAAGGAAGATTATGATAATTATGGTGAAGGGTACTTTCATACAATACATCACATTCCTGGACTTGATATCTGTGCTAAACACTTTTGCAGACTTTTAAACTATCCTTTGACTTATGAGGAATCCAGGGAAAACCAGTATCACCGTCTCGATTACAATAGAGTTTCTGCAACAGAAACCATTTTCTGTGAAAATCGTTTTGAGATAAATTTAGCCAGAGAATTTTTAGAACTTAGAAACTATCCAAACGTTGTTCTGGAAGATTTTTGTACCCGCTTTGAAAACTTCTATTACAATTATGGCTATCTTACTAACCATGGTTTTAATGGAGCAAACCTTTATCAGGATTTAATAGACTACTTTGGTGAGGATTACCTTATAGAAAAAAATGCCACTGTCTCTTTGGAGGCCAAAGCTCCTTTTTATAATACTTATCTGGCTGCTTTTAAACCTCAAACAAGAATTTGTTTTCAACCTCATCAGTTACTCTTATTGGTACAGTATTTTACAGAGGATTTGTCATCTTTTCTTCAAAAACCTTCACCAAAGCGGGACATCCAGAAGCA
Source organism: uncultured Eubacteriaceae bacterium (assembly GCA_947625585.1). Lineage (GTDB taxonomy): Bacteria > Bacillota > Clostridia > Eubacteriales > Eubacteriaceae > CANRHG01. The sequence continues at coordinate 1,030 of CANQOZ010000062.1, read as the reverse complement.
CGGTTTGTCATGTCAAAACCCCGCCTGCCCTAATTATAATAAGAAAGGTTTAGTAGATTACAATATAATGTCCAGGAAAGGGCACCAACTTATCGTTTGTCGGTGTTCCTGTGGAATGATCTATACGACTACCGTTGAAAGACCAGATACTTGTAAAATTATTCAATACGGTAATTCCTTTTTTGATAAAGCTTTTGAATTAATAGATTCTGGTTTACGTTTTAAAGAGGTGGCTGAAAAACTCGGTATTAGTCCGAGAACGCTTAGAAAAATTCGTAATGGAGATATTAAAGCAACTCCCATAGACGATAAGCTTGTCTTAATTAAAGAAAGATTAGAACAAAAGATCACCGAACACCCGGAATATACGCTAAAAGATTTAGTTCGACCAGACTCAAGTATTGAATATTATTTAAATCGTTATGACCATGACTATTATGTTGAGAAGGTTTTAGGTAATTTTCCAGAAAAACATAACTTTGAAACAAAAGATAGGCTTAAGTCTGAAGAAGTTAAGGATATTTATGAAAACTTAATACAAGTTTATCCTAGTATTCGGATTACTAAAAAACTATTACGGGAAAAGTTAGGTATTAGTAAAAATAATTTAAATGTTCTTGTAAGAACAAAAGCTGAAATAGATAAGTATGCTGAAAGTGTTATGGATTATTATATTCGGGAGATTACTCCGATTTTAGAAAAAATCAGGACTCTGGGTTTAATCGTTAATAAAAAATTGTTGCATGAAGTTGGTTTTAAACATAGCTTTGAAACTAAAAATGGAAAATTACTTTGGTCTATGATTAAGTCTGGAAAGATTTAATAAAACATTATTTTTAAATTTATAATGAAAAAATCAGTTTATTGATTCGTGTCACTTTTTCTGATCAAATTTTTATTATGATTTTAAAACAAAATTGAGAACTTCAGTATTTCTCTGTTGTTCTCATTTTCATTTTTTTATTATTTTTTGAAAACTCACAGCTAATATTAGAAACAAAATAACTTAAATGAATATAAAAATCAGAAA
>CANQOZ010000061.1 GCA_947625585.1 uncultured Eubacteriaceae bacterium | reverse complement strand
CTTCTTAATTTAATGAGATTCAGCTTCTTTAATTATTGTTCTTATGAATAAAACGGATGAGAATTTATTATATAGTATTAAATTAGGTTTATAATCAGACCTCTTTTAACTTTCTTAATATGTTATACTTACTGTGTTAGTTAAATCTAACATAGTAAAAGGAAGCTAAAAATGAGATTTTTCAAGAATAAGAATCAGGAGTTAATAAAAGCCGATTTAAAACCGAATATCAACTTTTTGTTAAATGAGAATGGTTTTACAGGTGCTTTATTTAAACCTGATCAAGAATTATATCCACAAAAAGCTATCATCATTTTAGGAGGCACAGAAGGTAAGTTTGAATTAACAAAACTTCTAGCTAAACAATTTACAAAAAATGGTATCACGACAATGGCATTAGCTTATTTTAATGAACCAGGTTTACCGGACCATTTTGAGAATAATCCGATTGAGTATATTGAAAATGCAGCACTATGGTTAAAGAACAATGGTTATTCTAAAGTTGGAATTTGGGGAATCTCAAAAGGAGCCGAATTAGCATTAATATCAGCTAGTTTAATGCCAAATCTTATTTCCACTGTTGTAGCAGTTTGTCCTATTAATATAGTTCCACAAGGATTTATGAAAAATAAACTACCCAAACTTCTTCATTGTTCCTCCTGGAGTTGGCGAGGTAATGAATTACCTTATGGAGAATTTTACTTATTACACCGGAATACGATTCGATGTGGCCATCAGAAATTGCTGCTAGAAAAATTATAAAAAGATTAAACGATAAGAATTTTAAGTTTCCATATAAATGGTTATCTTATCCATTTGCTTCTCATATTTTAGTTCCAATTGAGCTTTCGATGTCAAAGGCTTTTGCTATTGAGCGGAAATTCCCTGAAGAATGTGAGAAAAGTAAACAGAATTCATTTAAAACTACATTAGCATTTTTAAAAGAAGTATGGTGATTCTCAAAAAGGAATAATTATGAAGAAAATTGTATTAAAAATAGATGGTATGAGTTGCGAAATGTGTGAAAGCCACATAAATGATGCAATCCGAAATGCCTTCCTTATCAAAAAAGTGACTTCATCTTTTAAGAAAGGGGAGACAGTTATTTTAGCAGATAATGATTTAAATGAAGAATCCATAAAAGCAGTCATTGAACCTACTGGATATAAAATTATTTCCATTCAAAGTGAGCCTTATAAAAAAAGAGGCCTATTTGATTTCTTAAAGTAAATAATAAATCGCTTCTACTATCAATATAATAGAAGCGTACTTTTTACTTTTTAGGATTACTATGTTCCTTTTGAAATAAATAGTAAGAATAAACAAATGGAACAAAGATGATTAATAGTATTGAAATTATTGTCAATAAAATAGTGAATCTATTAATAAAGGAAGCCAGTATCATTAGGATTCCTCCAACGATAGATACTTTTCCTGAAAAACGATTTGTTTTATTCCAGTTTTCTTTGCTGTATAAACTCCAAGGAGTTCTAATTCCTATTATGTAGTTTTGCCTGCTTTTCGGTAAATAATTTCCGATAACAATAAGGAATATTCCAATAAAAAATGGAATCAAACGTACAATATTAAATGTATGAATCCTAACTGCAGTTATGATTATGTATTGAATTAAACAGGACATAATCGGGATGAACCATAATATTATCTGAAGAACCTTACTATTTCTAATATGATCATATTTTGGATAGGTTGAAATAAAAAACCAAATTAGATCAGTAACAGCTAGCATAAAAAGAGGAATCCCAATTGTTCCGAATAATTTTGAACTATAACTATCTGGTTGGAAATTAAAATTAAAATGAGTTGGAACCTTTTCTGGTAAAGTTGGATACATAACAACTGCTACTACTATAGGTAATAAACAGATAAGATTGGTTAACCAAAATTCAAGATTCTTTAATAATTTCTGCTTCATTTTTACTTTCCTTTGATGTTTCAAGTAAGTTTGAAAAAAATAACAGCCCTTCTTCAACTACTGAAGTATTTAAAACATAATAAATATTGTTCTTTTCTTTATAATGATCAACTAAACCTGCTTTACTTAGAACTGATAAATGGTATGAAATAGTAGCTCCAGTTAAATCAAATGAGTCAACGATCTCTCCGGCTGACATATCGTGCTTTGCTAAAAGTTCAAGAATTTCTCTTCTAACAGGTTCAGCTAAAGCTTTGAATGTTTCTTTGAATCCCATAACAAAACCTATTTAGATTATTTTCTAAATAGTTTATTACGTTTATTCTCAGATTTCAAGAACTATTTAGAAAATTTTCTAAATAGAATTCAATGAAATAAATTGTTTTCAGGTCGTTTTATCTTATAAATTAACCGAAATTTATTTCAATCGTTTCAATTTTCAAATTTACTCATTCACTCCTACTTTTTTAATTTAAAATACGGTAAAATTATAAAAATCCCAAAGATACATATATTCCAGGAGTTATCGTGTCAGAAATTATAAACCTCAAAGGGCGTAATTTAGTCGAGCCAAATGACTTTACTTTACAAGAGCTTGACAGTATTTTTGATTTAGCCGATAAAATTCTAGCCGATCCCGCTTCCTACCAAGAGGTTGGCAAAGGGAAACTCTTGGCTACTTTATTCTACGAACCCTCAACTCGAACCCGATTCTCGTTTGAAGCCGCCATGCTAAGACTTGGTGGACAACTCATTGGTTTTGATAATCCAGACTTCTCCTCTGTTTCTAAGGGAGAATCTTTAGTCGATACAATCCGTACTGTTGCTTGCTATGCCGATTTAGGTGTTATCCGACATCCTAGAGAAGGAACGGCAAAGCTGGTTTCAAAAGGCTTATCAAACTTTGAAATGCCAATAATTAATGCAGGTGACGGTGGTCATGAGCATCCAACTCAGACCTTAACGGATTTAATGACAATCAGACATGAAAAGGGAACATGTAATAACTTAACAATTGGACTCTGTGGAGATTTACTATTTGGAAGGACTGTCCATTCGTTAATTAAAGCCCTAAAGAGATATGAGGGTAATAAATTTGTTTTAATTAGTCCAAAGGAATTAAAACTTCCGGACTCTGTAAAAGATTTGTTGGATGACGACGACTATATTGAAACAGACAACTTGGATGATGTGATCGATGATCTGGACATTTTATACATGACTCGTGTCCAGCGTGAACGTTTTGTTAATGAGGAAGAATATTTAAGATTAAAAGACTACTTTGTTTTAGACAACAAGAAACTGCAAAACGCCAGGGATGATATGCTAATTTTACATCCACTGCCGAGAAATGAAGAAATTGCCGAAGAAGTTGATGTCGATCCTAGAGCAAAATATTTCACTCAAGCAAGATATGGAATGTTTGTTCGGATGGCACTGATAATGAAGCTGTTGGGGCTAGAAAATGCTTAATGTTGATAAATTAAAAAAAGGGATTGTAATTGATCATATAGAAGAAGGAAAGGGCATGGATATCTATCAGGAACTCCACCTTAATGATATTGAAATGCCTGTCGTCTTGATGAAGGGAATCCATAGTGAAAAAATGGGCAAAAAGGATTTGATCAAGATTGAAACAGATATCAAGTTAAACATGGATATACTCGGCTTGATTGATCCAGATGTTACTATCAACTATGTTTCAGACGGCAAACTTGTTAGAAAAGAGAAGCTCCAATTACCAGAAAAGGTAACGGGAATTTTAAAATGTCATAATCCAAGATGCATCTCCAATTATGAAGATGTTGGCGACATTGATTTCTATCTTGTCAATAAAGATAAAAAAATTTACCGTTGTGAATACTGTGATTCCTATACCACATTTCATTAAAATGAGTAAACAATTATTCGAAAACCTGACTTACCAGCAAATACCTATTTCAATGCTAGTTGAAGATGGAATTATTAAAAAAATAGTTCCAGAAGAAACCTTTAGTGAAGAAGTTGAACTTTCTGAACTAGACAATTGGGTCAATTTCTTGGGAAATAAAGCCATTCCATCTTTTGTAGATATGCATGCTCATTTTAGAGATCCTGGTTTTACTTATAAAGAAGATCTTGAATCTGGAATGAATGCAGCCATGCGTGGTGGTTTTAGTACAGTTTGTGCTATGGCTAATACAAATCCTGTAATAGATAATATAACTTTAGTTGAAAATAATAATAAAAGAATAAAGGATTTAAATCTGATCGATGTTCTTCAGGTTTGCGCAGTAACAGAAAATTTTGGGGACAGCTTAGTTGATTTTGAATCAATAAAAGGCACAGTCCCTTTTTTTTCAAATGATGGCAAAAATATAGATGATGAAGCTATTATGAGGGAAGCTTTAAGACTATCAAAAGAATTAGGATTTATTGTGGCTACCCATAATGAACCTGAAGCAGAGACTGTAATTCGAGATATTGGACTATTAGAAGAGGTTGGTGGTAATTTACACGTTTGTCATGTAAGTAAAAAGGACACTATTGAAGCTATTATTGATGCTAAAAAGAGAGGTTTAAACATTACCTGTGAAGTAACGCCACACCATCTCTATTTTTCAGATCTTGACTATAAGGTTCATCCACCATTTCGTTCAGAAGAAGATAGAAATAGCTTAATTGAAGCTTTAAAAGATAATTATATTGATGTTATTTCTACTGATCATGCTCCACATTCAGCAGAGGATAAGTTAAATGGTTCACCTGGTTTAATCAACTTTCAATCTGCTTATGGAAGCGTAAATAAAGTTTTTAATGAAAACGGAATTCCTGAAAGTAGACTGACTGAAATGATGAGTTCAAAACCTGCTGAAATTCTAGGTTTAAATAGTGGAATTTTAGAAGAAGGAAGACAAGCTAACTTCAATATTGTAAATCCAGACGAAAAATGGATCTTTATGGAAGATGATATTGTCAGTAAGAGTAAAAATACTCCATTTATTGGTGAGGAATTAAAAGGGAAAGTATTAGCTCAGATTTTAAGAGGAGACATAATTTATAGCGAATGAGTAAAACAGTTTTTGATAGATTACAGGAAGAATCAGTAAACTCTCCTGTTTGTCTGGGACTAGATACCCGTTATGAATACCTTCCAGAAGTTATAAAAAACGAGGAGGGTTTAACAGATGGGGAGAAGATTCTCCAATTTAATAAAGAAATAATCGACAACACCAAAGACCTTGTCGCTTGTTATAAAGTTCAAGTTGCCTGTTATGAAGCATTAGGATTAGATGGTCTAAAAGCTTATGCTGACACAGTCAAATATGCCAGAGATAATGGAAAAATTGTAATAGGTGATGTCAAACGAGGTGATATTTTTGCTACAGCTGAAGAATATGCTAAAGGACATTTCACTGGTGATTTTGAAGTCGATATAATAACACTCAATCCTTATATGGGAGAGGATGCTATTAAACCTTACTTTCCTTATTTAAAAGACGAAGATAAAGGTTTGTTTATCTTACTTCATACCAGTAATCCAAGCTCTGAGGATTTTGAGGAAGTTGAACTAAAAGACAGTAACAAGAAGCTATATGAAGTTGTTGCTGATAAAATAGATCAGTTAGGTAAAGATTTTATAGGGGAAACCGGTTTTTCCAGTATTGGATCTGTAGTCGGTTTGACCTATCCTGAAGAATTTAAAAAATTAGTTGAAAAATATCCGAATATGTTTTTTTTAGTTCCCGGTTATGGAGCTCAGGGAGGAACTGCAGAAGATTTAGCTGAAGTCTTAAAGTTAAGTAATTGTGCAGTAGTTAATAATTCAAGAGGAATTATAACAGCCCATAAAGGAAAAACTGAAGGGGAAGATTATATAGATTACATCAAAGAAGCTACCAGAAACATGAAGGAGGATATTAATAATTGTCTAAAATCATAACGAACCAAAACATAGGCGATAATGTTTTCTTACTTGAAGCAAAACTGGACTATGAGACCGAACCCCCTTATCCGGGTGAGTTTTATATGATCCGGGCCTGGAATTTCGATCCACTGCTTAATAGGCCATTATCTGTTTATGATTTTGACTACGATAGAAATATCATCAGGTTTCTTTATGGTGTTATTGGGAAAGGAACCAATCTCTTATGTAGAATGGGACCAGGTTCAGACCTTGTTTTAAACGGACCATATGGTAATCCATTTTTAGGAGATGATCACGACCTATGTTTAGTTGGTGGAGGTTTAGGTATTGCACCACTCTATTTCACAGCAACCTATATGAGAGAGTATTATCCTAAAAGAAAAATCCGGGCTTATCTAGGCTATACCCGGACAGCTTTTGCTTTAAATGATTTCTATAAAGTTTGTAATGAAGTAAATGTTCAGGTAGGTGGCAAAATAACTGATTTAATTCAAGTGAAACCGAATGAAACAGTTTTAAGTTGTGGACCATATCCTATGATGGATAAAGTAAATCAAATCGTTCCGCAAAGAAACAATGTTTATATGTCACTTGAATCCAGAATGGCTTGCGGACTAGGTGCCTGTTTAGGATGTGCAACGAATGCCCCATTAATCTATAGAAGAGTAAATGATAACTATAATGAATTATATGCAACAAAGCAGGTAAAGATTTGTTCTGAAGGACCAGTATTTGAGAGGGAGTTTATTAGTGAGTAATGCACTCGAAATGGAGTTCCTTGGCAGGAATTTCAAGAATCCAATTTTAGCTGCTTCTGGAACTTATGGGTATGGTGAAGATTACAAACGCTATTATAGTCCAACGATTTTAGGTGGTTTTTGTACTAAGGGAATAACAGCTGAACCTAGACCGGGAAACAGTGGAATCCGATTATGGGAAACCCCTTCTGGATTACTAAATAGCATTGGTTTAGAAAATCCTGGACTCGATGGTTTTTTAAATGATGTTTACCCTCAGATTAAATATTTGGAAGATGAGACGAACATTATTGTTAATGTAGCAGGACATGACTTAGAAAGCTATAAGATGGTTCTTGATAAGTTAAGTCAATATCCAAAGTTAATGATTGAATTAAATTTGTCCTGTCCAAACGTCAAAAACGGTATGATTTATGGGAAAGATCCTGAGTCCTGTTACAATCTACTCAGTGAATTAACTAAAAATTTTGATACTAAGTTTATTGTTAAGTTAACTCCGAACTGTTCGAGTATCACAGATATTGCTAAAGCATGTGAGGAAGCAGGTGTTTCTGCACTGAGCTTGATCAATACGATCCAGGGAATGGCTATTGACTATAAAAAGAAAGAAATAGTTTTTGAAAATACCTATGCTGGACTATCGGGACCTGCTGTAAAGCCAATAGCGTTAAGAATGGTTCATCAAGTAGCTCATACGGTTGATCTACCTATTATTGGAATTGGTGGGATTACAGATTACCAGGATGTTTTAGAGTTTTTAATGGCAGGAGCTACCTTGGTTGAAATTGGAACAATGAATTTTGTAAACCCACATATTTTAAAGGATATTATTAGAGATTTAGAAGATTACTGTAATAAAAACAGTGAGAGGTTAAGCAATCTTGTCGGGA
>CANQOZ010000060.1 GCA_947625585.1 uncultured Eubacteriaceae bacterium | reverse complement strand
ATATTTGATTGCTTCTTCTACCTGATCTCTACTTAATGGAATCTGTTCAAATGAATCTGGATCCATAAAATAGTAAACATCTCCATCATTATAAAGATACTGCATTTCTTTGGTATCAATATGGGCTCTTGGAAATTTTTCTGTAGGACTGAATGTTTTTTCAACTACAGCTCCTGTTATAACATTCTTTAATTTAGTACGTACAAATGCAGCACCCTTTCCAGGTTTTACATGTTGAAAGTGAACAACTTGCCAAACGGTTCCATCCATTTCAAATGTCACTCCATTTCGAAACTCACCAGCTGATATCATTTTATTCCTCCTAATTATTATCGGGTGTTTAAAATTATATTATCATAAATGACCGCTATATTTGCGCTTTTACAACTCTATTATACCCGGCAAAATCATTTATTATTTCTATATTCTTAAATCCCTCTAATTCGAACATCTCTCTTAAGTTTTTACCCTGGTTATATCCACATTCCAACAATAACCAGCCATTTTCTTTTAAGTATTTTTTACTTTGTTTAATTATCTGCCTATGAAAGCAATACCCATTTTCACCAGCTACTAATGCTGATTTTGGTTCATAATCAACAATTTCTTTTGCAAGCTCTTTATATTCATTTAAAGGGATATAAGGTGGGTTTGATACTATTATATGAAACTTGCCTTTGATTTTGTTAAATAAATTGGAATGAATTACAGTAGATTTTAAATTTAAGTTAAATGAGTTAGCTTTTGTTACCTCTAGAGCTTCTTTTGAAACATCAGAGAGAGTTAAATTTGTTTCAGGATAAAATTTCTTTAAAGAAAGTCCAATTACTCCGCTACCACAGCATAAGTCTAGAATTTTTATATTTTGATGATTATATTGTTTAATTATTTCTTCAGTTTCGTTTACAATAAATTCTGTATCTAATCTTGGAATTAAAGTATTATGATTTACTTTAAAACGAATACCCAAGAATTCCTCTTCCCCTATAATATAGGCTAATGGCTTATGTTGTTTTCTTTTAAAAATAATTTCTTTAAGGCTGATTTCTTCATTTTTTGAAATATTTTGTTCAGGATTTGTAAAAATAGTAAGATTATCTTTACCGGTAACGTATTGGAGAATTTTTAAAGCTTCTAGATCGGGATTTTCAATACTGGACAATTCTTCTATTGAATAGATTAAGGCATCTCTATAATTCATAGTATAAAAAAAGCATCAGTTCGTAACTGATGCATGTATTACTTTTTATCAAATCCGTATTTTTTGTTGAAGCGTTCTACACGTCCGCCTGAGTCAACCAGTTTTTGTTTTCCGGTGAAGAACGGATGGCATTGTGAACAAATTTCAACACGCAGGTCTTCTTTAGTTGAACCTGTTTCAAATGTATTACCACATGCACAGGTTACAGTTGCTCTTTTATAATCTGGGTGTATATCCTTTTTCATGTTATCCCCTTCACTAAATTTATTTAACCTCGTTATTTTAACACGCTAATTCGAAAAATTCTATCTTTCTTTATTGATTTGTTTTAAAAAATCTTGATTTCCAGTTGTTTTAGAGAAAGCATTTATAACTTTATCCGTCATTTGAACTGGACTCTGATCATACATCTTACGAATAGCGAAGGCTCCCTTTTGTTCTGTAGGATTTAAAAGAAGATCCTCTCTTCTGGTCCCACTTTTTTGAAGGTTAATAGCTGGGAATATTCTTCTTTGAGCAAGCTCTCGTTCTAGGTTGATTTCCATATTACCAGTTCCTTTGAACTCTTCAAAGACAATATCATCCATCCTGCTTCCAGTTTCAATCAAAGCAGTTGCGATAATTGTAAGGCTTGCACCATTTTCAATATTTCTAGCTGAACCAAAAAGTTTTTTAGGGAAATAAAGTGATTCTGGATCCATACCACCACTAAGAGTCCTACCAGAAGGTTCAACACATAGATTATTAGCTCTTGTTAAACGTGTTAAGGAGTCAACTAATACAACAACATCTTTACCCTGTTCTACTAATCGTTTTGAGCGTTCTAAAACCATTTCAGCTACAGCTAAATGATTTTGAGGTGGTTGATCAAATGTTGAATAAACAATATCGGCATCAATACAGCGCTGCATATCCGTTACTTCTTCTGGACGTTCATCAACTAATAAAATAATTAGTTCAACATCAGGATAATTGGTTCTAATTCCATGTGCAATTTCTTTTAGAAGAGTAGTTTTACCTGCTTTAGGTGGAGCTACAATCATTCCTCTCTGTCCCTTTCCTAATGGAACAAATAAATCAATTAATCTAGTAGACATCGTATCCGAATCTGTTTCTAGTGTTAATTTTTCTCGAGGGAATATAGGAACAAGTTTATCAAAATGAGGTCTATGAGCTACCATTTCTGGAATTTCACCATTAACCTCTTCTATATAAAGCAAAGCATCATTTTTATCATTTTCACCTGATTTGCGGATTTTACCGGTTACCTTATCTCCAGTTCTAAGACCATATCTTCTTATCTGGTTAGCGGCAACGTAAATATCTCCTTCTCCAGGCATATAATTTTTAACTCTTAAAAAACCATATCCATCAGGATTTACGTCTAGAATACCAGTATGAGAGTCTTGAAACCTTGATTCGCTATCATGAGCTTCACTCTTCATTAATTCATCCATTTCTTGGATTATTTTAGAAGTAGCTTTATCATTAACTTCTTCTAAGAAGAGCATGGCGGCGTATTTTTCACCTTGTTTCGGAGCACGAATTTTACCGCCAATTCTATCATTTGTATTTAATTTAAATTTCTGAATTTGACTAGAAGAGACATAAATTTGATCAAATGGTGGTTCATTTTCAGGTATTTTAACAATCCCGAATCCCTCAGGCTTAATTTCTAAAACTCCTGTAGCTTCAATTGTGTTTGAAGTACTTTCTCTTAGCTTACTGTATTTACTATTTTGTTTTGGACGTTCGTGATTACTTGTATTATTTCTTTGATAATGATTATTGTCTCTAGTATATTCTTTATGGTTTCTAGGACTTGCTTGGTACTTTTCTTCTTTTTTTTGAACATTTTGTTTTACTGGTTCTTGCTGTTTTTGATTAAAGTGATCTACTAATAGATTAATAAGGTCAGCTTTTTTTAATGCAGAAACCTTCTTTATATTTTCATCTTTAGCAATCTTTTTTAAATCTACCAAGCGCTTATTTTCTAATTCTTCTCTGGTCATCGATTTATTTCTTTAAGAAAAGTCTTTTAAGTGAAGTTAACATTCAAGTGGAATCTTAATGAAGAATCTGAACATCAAACTCAATCGAGTTTCTTGATAAAAGACATTATTTAGGTGAGATTTATTTATAAAATACCAAATACTCATAAAGTTATCAAGTTTTAATCGTCCATTTTTAAAACAGCCATAAATGCTTCTTGTGGAACTTCAACACTACCAACTTGTCTCATTCGTTTTTTACCAGCTTTTTGCTTTTCTAAAAGTTTACGTTTTCTTGTAATATCTCCGCCATAACACTTAGATAAGACATCTTTTCTAAGAGCTGATACTGTCTCTCTGGCTATTATTTTAGAACCGATAGCTGCCTGGATTGGTATTTCAAACTGTTGTCTCGGAATTTTTTCCTTAAGTGTCTTGACAATATTCCTTGATTTTTTATTTAAGCTGTCACGATGCAAAATGAAAGATAAGGCATCTACGATTTCTCCATTTAAAAGGACATCCATTTTAACTAAATCAGATGGTTGATAATCTTTTATTTCATAATCTAAACTGGCATACCCTTTTGTCCTGGATTTTAAACTGTCAAAAAAATCATAAATTATTTCGTTAAGTGGTAAATCATAATGGAGTGCTACCCTATTCTCTTCAATATATTCCATATTATGATAGATTCCTCTTCTATTTTGACAAAGTTCCATAACCGATCCTATAAAATCAGCCGGAGTCATGATTGTTGCAGAAACGATCGGTTCACTTATTGATTTAATCTCACTTGGATCAGGAAGCTTTGTTGGATTATCAATCTCTAAAATAGTTCCATCCGTTTTTTCAACTTTATAGACAACACTTGGTGCTGTTGTAACGAGATCTAGATTAAATTCACGTTCGAGTCTCTCCTGAATTACATCAAGATGAAGTAGCCCTAAAAATCCGCATCGAAAGCCAAAACCTAAAGCTACTGATGTTTCCGGTTCATAAAGTAAACTGGCATCATTTAATTTTAACTTAGCTAAAGCTTCTCTTAAATCTTCGTACTTAGCACCGTCAGCTGGATAAATTCCGGAAAAAACCATTGGAGTGGCTTCTTTATAGCCTGGAAGTGCTTCTTGGGTCGGATTATTATAATTAGTTATTGTATCTCCAACTTTTGTATCACTAACATTTTTAATTCCAGCAATAATATAACCAACTTCACCTGCTATTAATTCAGCTTTTGGAATTAAATCCTTACCAAATACTCCAACTTCTTCAACTTCAAAGTTTTTACCCGTATTCATCATTAGAATTTTATCACCCTTCTTAACCGTTCCTTCAGTTAATCTAATTGAAGCGATAACACCACGATAAGGATCATAATAGGAATCAAAAATTAAAGCTTTTAGTGGTTCATTCACATTACCTTTTGGAGGAGGGACTTCATTAATAATCTTTTCTAAAACTGAATGAATATTTGTACCTTTTTTAGCTGAAATTAGAGGAGCTTCTTCTGCATCAAGTCCTATTACGTTTTCAATCTCCTCTTTAACTCGTTCGGGCTCTGCCGAACTAAGATCAACTTTGTTAATTACAGGAAGAATTTCAAGATCATTATCCAAGGCAAGATAGACATTAGCTAAAGTCTGAGCTTCAATACCTTGAGAGGCATCAACTACTAATAGTGCTCCTTCACAAGCTGCTAAAGATCGAGAAACTTCATAGTTAAAGTCAACATGTCCTGGAGTATCAATTAAATTTAGAATATACTCCTTACCATCATCAGCCTTATAAATTAATCGGATAGCTTGAAGTTTTATGGTAATTCCACGTTCTCGCTCTATATCCATATTGTCTAACATCTGATCTACTAAATCATGTTCAGAAACAAGTCCAGTCTCCTGGATTAACCTGTCGGCTAATGTTGATTTACCATGGTCTATATGAGCGATAATTGAAAAATTTCGAATTTGTTCTTGGTTTGTCATGATTGGAAATTTTACAGGTTCTAGTTCCTGTTTGAAAATCATTAATGTAATTTTATTCCAATGTCCTAATTTCTGCTATTGTTTTCAAAAAATTATGCTATAATTGTAACGTTAATTTTGATTAATAGGAGGTTTCAATGGCTAACATTCAGTCAGCGAAAAAACGCGCAAGGCAGAACATTAAAAGAAGAGACCACAATAGAGAGGTCAAAGACGGCATTAAAAAACAGTTAAAAACTTTTTACCGTACTATTGAAGAAGGTAATTATGATAAAGCACGTGAAGAATATAACACTGCTGCTAGTAAACTGGATAAAGCTGCCAAAACAAATATTATTCACAAAAACAAAGCTGCCCGTAAAAAAAGCCAACTCGCTAAAGCCCTCAAAACAATAGAATAAACCTCCGCAATATTCGCTAGGACCAGTGTCAAGCCCTTCGTTGGGCTTTTATTTGCCTTTATAGTGTAAACGTTAACACTTAAAAGGCAAATATTTTTAAGAAGATCGAAATAATGTGACTGTTACTAGAATTTTATTACCTTTCTTATTAAATTAGGTTAAGTTCACCTCAAAATCTTTTCAGTTACAGAAAAATTAAATTAATCTCATAAACTAGGCTAAATTTAGATTGTATAGTTCTTTTAAAAATGCTAATTGTCGTTATCATCATTTTTTCATGTCTAAAAACTAATAAAAGTGTCTTCTATTTGAGTTTTAAAGTAATATCTAATAAATTCGATTTTGTATAATAGCTTTCTTTCCTCAAAAATTTCTATATTTAAGAGTTATACTTAAATTTAAAAGTATTTAAGATTCAAATAAATTTCATTTTCTTTTATACAATTTTAAAAGATAATATTCAAGGCCTGCTTGAGGATCAACATTACCAACTTTTATATCTAAATCCAATTTAGCAGCTTCTTCATAAAGTTCATAGAGTCTTTCTAATGAATAACTATTAGCAACTGGAATCGTTTTACGAATTACAAATTGACTGATTCCTGTTTTTTTAGCTAACTTCCCGTGATTTTTCTCCTTAACCATTGCAATTTTTAATTTTAATATATTTCTTAGTTGATAGATCAATAATCCAAATATTCGAATTGGACTTTCTCCTTGTAACCAAAAATTCTCTAATATAGGATAGATTCCTTGAAGTTTACCTCTAACTATTAAGTCGATAATTTTAAATATGTTATCTTCAACAGTTTCTGGAATAACTTCATCAATTATTTCAGTAGTTAAATCTCCCTGAACAATAAAGTTAATTAAACTATCTAAGTAGTTTTTAAGCCTCATTGTGTTCATTTCTTCACTATCGAGATAATGGGTCCTTTCAATTAAATAATCAATTTCTTGTCTTCTAGCCTGGATATTATTACTTTTAAGATAACGGTTAATAAAGGATGTTAAACCAGCTCTATCGAGACCAGAAAAGTCAATAACTTCCCCATATTTGACCAAAGTTTTATAGGCTTTCCTTCTTTTGTCAGGTTTTTCATCAATTAGAATAAATATTGTAGTTTCAAGTGGATTCTTTAAGTATTCTTCTAAACTTTTTAGAGTTTGATCATCTAAATTATTTAAAAACTCAGATTTAACAACAACCAAACGCCTCTCGCCCATTATCGGAAAGACATTTAAGGTATTAATAACCTCATTTGGCTCCAATTCCTTTTGGTCATATAAATTAAAGTTAAAATCAATTGTAGCTGGATTTAATTCTCTATTTTTTAAATCTTCTAAATAAGATTCGATTAAAAACTCATCATTTCCGGTAAATAAATAAACTGGAGCAAATTTTCGATTCTTAATATCTGTTCCAAATTGTTTTAAATTCATAATGTTAACCAACATTTTCGATAATTGATATAATTTTATCAGGGAAATTAGTAAATATGAAAAATAAATATAATTTTGACAAAATAATAAATCGTGAAAATACGAAAAGTGAAAAATATAATTTTAAAAATAAACATAATGTTCCAGAAGATGTAATCCCGCTTTGGGTAGCCGATATGGACTTTGAAACACTTCCTGAAGTAAAAGAAGCTCTATCCAAAGCGGTTGATCATGGAATTTATGGTTATTCAGGAATTGACCAAAATTATAAAGATGCAGCTTTAAAATGGGTCAATGAACATTACAATTACTTTCCAAATGAAGAAGACTTAATCCCAACTCCAGGTGTTGTCTATGCAATCGCACATGCAATCCGTGCTTTTAGCAAAAAAGGGGACTCAATAATTATTCAAGAGCCTGTTTATTATCCATTTCGGAAAATGATAGAACTCAATGGACGTAACGTGCTTTCAAATCCGTTAATCGAAGAAGATGGTACTTATAAAATGAATCTTATAGATTTAGAAAAGAAATTCATTAATTCCGATGCCCGGATTCTAATACTATGTAATCCTCATAATCCTGT
>CANQOZ010000059.1 GCA_947625585.1 uncultured Eubacteriaceae bacterium | reverse complement strand
TAATTTTACCTAGTTCAAGGAAAGAATCTGAAGTCTCTGCTATAGCGGAAAAAACAAAAGTTGTTCCTGCTAAAAAAATTAATGAAGAAGAACAGAAGAAGCAAGGACCACTTGCTAGGTTATTTAAACAACGTCAAAGAGAGTCTAAACGTCAGTTAAAGAGACAGGAAAAGATCAGACAAGAAAAGATTAACGATCAAACTCAACAGTTAACTAAGAGTCTCGATTTACCAACAGGTACCCAAGCTGAACTAGTCTTTTCTAAAGTTCCTGAAAACCTTTTGAATGGCGGAATCACTTTGTACAATAACTTAGTAAAGCAAATGCAGCATGATGGAACATTAAGAGTTGAATTCTTAATGGCTGTTCTAGGTGCTTTAGCTGGTTATTCTACCCAGGCAGCTGCCCGTGAGAAGATGATCAATCGACTACGGTTATCAGAAGATCAGGTATTTTCAATTATTGAAACAGCTGATGGAAATAAGTATTACTTTGGTGATGCAATTGATAGAACTCTTCAAAAGGATAAACACTCTATATGGTATATGGCAGCAACAGCTGCAATGAAGCTTACGGGTAACGTTAGTGTTAATATCAATGAAGTAACAAATCATTCGATTAGGCATCTTGGTCAGAAAACTTTTGGTGTTCCAAGAATTCCAAAGAAACTAAGAGCCGATCATCTTCCTGAATTCTATGTTGAAAATGTTTGGCCTGCTATAGAACCGGGTTTAAAACGCTTTTCGAAAGATCCGATGGATTGGCCGATTATCTTAGGAGTTGCTCTTCAAAAAGCAATGATTGAGACTAAAGATATCTTAGACCCAAATACTTCATTGAGAATCATCTTAGAATGCGCTGTTCCTATGTCAATTATGGATGTTGATATCAATTATCCAACTGAAATGATGAGTGAACAGGATAAGAAAAATAAAATTGATAAAACTAGAGATGAGATTGAAGTTTTAAGAAATACTCTTAATTCTAGAAATCTACCTCAAGAACAAAGAGCTTTACTAATACAAGAGTTATCAGAAAAAACAGAATTATTATATGAACTTTTATCTTAAAAAGCCATGTTAGCTTCTCTAACATGGCTTTTTTAATAGTAACCTTTTGTTGTGAATTTTCCTGTATCTTTCTGTAGAGCGATCTGTCTAACAGAATAGTCTTCTATACGAATCCAACCACCAGCATTCCGAAGTTCTCGAATAAATTTAGAAACCAGTTCAGGAGATCCCTGAACTTCACAATCAACATCTCCATTATCTAAGTTTCGCACCCAACCGGATAAACCAAGGTTGGAAGCTATCCTTATCGCTGTCCAACGAAAGCCGACTCCTTGTACCCTACCTTTAAAAACAATATAATAACGCTTCATTTTAAATTCTATCTTTTAATTCTTGAATTTCCTGTGGGGTAAAATTATATTTTTTATTACAAAAATCGCAGACTATTTCTGCATTTTCACCGTCAGTAATGAATTGTTCTAGTTCATCTTTTCCAATTGTAATAAGAGCTTTTTCAATCTTATCTTTAGAACAGTCACATTTCCATCTTATATCTTGTTCTTTTAAAATTTGGACATGAAGTGATGGAAGTAATGAGATTAAAATTTTTTCATAATCATTACCATACTTTAAAACCAATTCAGCTGGTGATGGGTGTCTAGCCAAGTCTATTTCTAATTCATCAATAACATAGTAAGGAACTTCAGGAAGTAATTGAATTAAAAATCCTGCAGCAGCTATAAGATTTCCATTATCATCAAAACGCACACCAATTCCACAACTACTTGGAATTTGTTCACTTTCAGCAAAATAGGCAGTTATATCTTCAGCTATCTCACCTGTTACAAGAGGTAATTGTCCAGTATATGGTTCTTTCATTCCCAAGTCTTTTGTAACAGTCAATAAGCCTTTTCCTAGAAGCTCTCCAACTGTATCACCAGTAGCTTCTGGATTCTTTAAGAATCCTTTGACAGTTCCCTTTTGGGTAGCTGTTGCAGTAATACCTTGAGCTGGGCCCTTTCCCTTAATAATTAGAGAAACGATGTCTTCTTTATTTTTTAACGTTGAACTTAAAAGAGCCACGCCGACTAAACCACGACAAAGTGTTTCAGCTGCTATCCCTTTTAAGCCATGAAGGGAGATTGCTTCCTTACAAGTGTCTAACATATTGCAAAAGACAATTGATACAGTATTATCCGCTGAAGTCGCCCGTATTAATTTATCGCTCATTTAATCCTCCCTTAATTAGTTGTGATATAATCAATTAACTTTAAACGGTTAAACAATATAGAGATCATTAATATGAATGTAAGAGGCATAACAGAAGGTGCATTATTTGCAGCACTAACCATTATATTATCTCTACTTGGTTATTATGTACCTTTTTTAACAGTTATTATTTACATAATTCTTCCAATACCTACTATTTTAATGTATAAGAGGTTTGGACTAGTTTATGCTTTTTTAGAAGCGGTTACAGCTTCTTTGCTGCTTTTTTTGTTTATCGATCCAATAAATACAATTATTATTGCTTGTAATATTGCAGTACCAGGAATTCTTCTTGGTTACTCTTATTATGCAAAAAAATCCGGTGGGATTCGAGTACTTTTTGGATATTTCGGTTCACTAGTTGCTTTAATAGTTGAAATAGTGTTAAGCCAGGTAGTGATGGGTGTTCCGTTTGTTGAAGAGTTTACAAACGAAATTAATACGATGACCCAAACTGTCTTAGACACTTATCAAAATGCTGGTTTATTACAAGGTGATAATGCAACAACTTTAGTTAACAGCGTTAATCAGGTAAAAGATATGTTATTAATGCTGTTACCGACAATTTTCTTGACTCTGCCGTTAATGGTGTCTTACTGTACTGTACTTTTCACAGACCTTCTATTTCATAGGTTAGGTATTAAATATCAACCTATAAAACCTTTAACCGAGTGGCAGCTGCCTGACTCAGCCAAGAATTTCATAGCTATTACTACGTTGATTATCTTCCTTTTAAATTATTTCTTGCAAGATAGTCCATATTACATATATACTTACACGATTGAGCTAATAATCATGGGATTATTTACTCTGATGGGTTTTTCTTTTATTTTTTGGTACTTAAACGTTAAATTTAAGAGGAAATTGGTATTTGTTAGGGTATTAATTGTATTGTTATGTTTATTGGTTTCATGGTTATTGACATTAGTGTCATTAATAGGAATTTTTGATACTTATTTTGGGATTAGAAAATTTGTTCTAAATAGAATTAAAAAGGAATGAGTAAACTAAGACACCCGGAGATCTGGTTATTAATCATGGTAATGTGTTTATCCTGGGTTATTACTTATTATAACTTCGAACTCGGCATTATCTGTTTTCTTATAAGTGGATGTGCCGTCGTTTATGAGATATATGTAACGAAATACAAAAGGGCTGAAGTTTTTAACGGGATAAACAAAATTTATAATAAATTTGACCAGTTAAACCGGTTAAAAATGAACCAACTTCCTGTCGGATATGTCATTGTCGACAAAGAAGGAAGAATTATATGGTTTAACGATGCATTTTTCCAGGTATTTTATAAAAATGAAGGTAAGACTGATATTGATATTAAAGGTCGAAATATCGAAAACGAGTTAAATTTAAGCTTGGAAGATTGTGTCCAACAGGAAAGTCTAGAGTATAAATACCAAAAAATAGACTATGATGTTATAACCCAGAAGATAGCAGACTCAAGGGGAGATCTCTATATTATTAACTTCTTTGATGTAACTCTACTAAAGAGACAGAAGGAAATTTATTCAAGATATGAACCTGTTTTCTGTTATATGATAATTGATAATTATGATGAATCAATAGAATCTTTACCAAGTGTTGATAAAGCTTCTGTTATTGGTCAAATTGACCTTCACCTTAATGACTGGGCTAATAGAAAAGATGCTTTTATTATCCATTATGAAAATGACCGTTACTTGGTTATTTTTGAACGTGAGAAGTTGGATATGATGACTGAGGCCCACTTCCATATTCTGGATGAAATTAGAGATTTACAAAAAGAGCTTAATCTTTCCGTTCCTCTTTCTCTGAGTATTGGTGTTGGAGTTTCTGATAAAGCTAGAACTATAAAAGAAGCTAATGAAATGTCCTATTCAGCACTTGAGATTGCTCAAGCACGGGGTGGAGATCAAGCGGTTCTAAAAATAGATGATGAGCTTAAATATTACGGCGGTAGTAATGATGCAAATGAAAAGCATAATCAGGTAAAAGCTCGATTTAAAGCTAAAGCGTTAAAGGAACAAATCTTAGAAGCAGATAATGTTATTATTATGGGGCATCAAACACCTGATTTAGACAGTCTTGGTGCTGGAATTGGTCTTGTTGATGCTGCCAGAGATTTAGGTAAAAAAGCTTGGTTTGTTGTAAGTGGTTTTAACTATAGCATTAATTCAGCTATTGATTATTTACAGGAGCAGGAAGGTTATAAGGATGTACTCATTTCTCCCGAAGAAGCAGAAATGTATATCCGGAATAATTCCTTATTAATAGTTGTAGATACTCAAAAGGCAGATTATGTTGATTATCCGCCGCTATTAAACAAAGTTGAAAAGAAAATTATAATCGATCATCATAGAAGACCGGACAATGTAATTCAGCCAACCGTTTTAGATTATTCAGAAGCTTATGCATCTTCTGCTTGTGAACTTGTTGCTGAATTGTTATCCTATTTAGATTCAAAAACACTACTAAGTCCAGTTGCTGCCAATGCCCTCATGGCTGGAATTTGTATGGATACTAAAATGTTTGTTAATAAAACAGGAGTCCGGACATTTGAAGCTGCAGGATACTTAAAACTGCACGGTGCCAGCATGAAAAAGGCAAAAGAATTACTACAGGACGACTTTACTACCTACACAAGTAGGATGAAAGCGGTACAGAACGCTCTCGTCTACTTCGATTCTATTGCGCTTAGTATGTATGAAGATCAATCAGATTATGCTAAAATAATAGCGTCTCAGGCGGCAGACGAAATGCTTAATATCAAAAATATAAAAGCTAGTTTCGTAATTGTCAAAAGCAATGAAGGTATTAGCATTTCTGCACGTAGTAATGGTGATATCAACGTACAAGTCATAATGGAAGCTCTTGGTGGGGGTGGTCATTTTAACATGGCAGGAACCCAGCTAGGTACGACAACTAGTCTGACTGAGGCCCAGGATATGTTATTAGAACAACTGGCATTATATTTTGAAGAAAGGGATGGGCAATTTGAAAGTAATATTGCTTGAAGATATACCAAACTTAGGACATCCAGGTGATGTTGTGGATGTCAAAAGAGGTTATGCAAATAACTATTTATTAAAAGAAAATCGTTCAATTAGAGCTACTAAAGAAAATCTTGATAGAATTGAAGAAATTCAGAAAGAACAAGCTAAGATCAGTGCTGAAAATAAAGCAGCTGCAGAAGCTCTAGCAGAAATTCTTAACGAAACTGTTTTGGAAATTCCTGCAAATGCAGGCGAAGAAGGTAAACTATTCGGAAGTATTACCACTCGTGACATTTCAAGAATTCTTCAAGAAGAAAAAGAAATAAATTTAGACAAGAGAAAGATTTTATTAGACCAACCAATTAGAGAATTAGGTGAACACGAAGTCAGGATAAGACCTTATTCTGATGTGGAAGCTACTTTAAAAATAAATGTAATTTCAGAATAGAAGCGTCTTTTATAAGGCGCTTTTTAAATGTAAAGGAACTTTTTATGGCTCAACCAACACCTCCACATAACATTGAAGCAGAGGAATCATTACTAGGAAGTTTGATTATCCATCCGGATAAATTCAATGATTTGGATAATGATTTTAGGAGTGAAGATTTTTACAATCCTAAAAATCAGGAAGTATTTCGAGCTATAGAGAGCTTATACTTTGACGGTTCAGCTATCGATTTTACTACTATAACGGATAGCCTAAATAAGTTAGGTAGTTTTGAGAAAATCGGTGGAATAGACTACATCAACGATTTAATGTTAAAGGCACCTTTTGAACCGAATGTAAAAGAGTATTCCAACATAATCAAAGACCTAAGCTTAGCAAGACAGTTGATTAAAGCAACTGATGATATTTCAAAGAAAGCTTATGCTAATACAGATGACATTCATGACCAAATAGTTGAAGCAGAATCACAAATTTTCAATTTATCTCAAGGTAGGACTAGTCAAACTGAATTAGTACCAATCAAGAAGGTAGTGTTTGATTCCCTTACAAAAATTCAACAAATTCAAAAGGAAGGTGGGAAGCGAACAGGAATTGAGAGTGGTTTTGTTGATTTAGACTACTTGACAACTGGATTTCAGGACTCTGATTTAATTATCGTAGCAGCTAGACCTTCTGTAGGTAAAACAGCACTTGCACTTAACATTGCTACATATGCTGCAGTTAAGGAAGGACAGAATGTTTTAATATTCTCGCTTGAAATGGATAGAGGTCAACTAGCTCAACGAATGATTCAAGCTGAAGCTTGTATTGATGGTAATGATGTTCGGAACGGAACATTAACAACTAGACAGTGGCAGGCACTAACTGCATCAGCCGAACTTATAGCTAATAGTTCAATTGAGATTAATGATAAACCTGGTATCTCCTTAGCAGAGATCATGAGTATTTGTCGTAGAAGGAAAAATCAGGAACCAATTGATTTAATTATCATTGATTATATGCAGTTAATCAGAAGTAACAATCGTTATGAAAATAGACAGGTTGAGGTTTCTGAAATTTCTAGAATGTTAAAACAATTAGCTAGAGAGATGGACTGTCCTGTTATATGTCTCTCTCAATTGTCACGAAGTTCTGTTAATAGGGGAACAGCTGGACCTCAATTAAATGACTTACGAGATTCTGGTGCTATTGAACAAGATGCTGATCTTGTTATGTTCCTTTACCGGAAAATGGATGAGTCCGGTGAAGAAATGGATAATGTTGTTACACTGAATCTGTCTAAAAATAGAAATGGTCCAACTGGGTCTGTTGATTTAATGTGGAACTCTATTTATACCAAATTTACGAATTTTTCCGAAGATGAGGAGGATTCATCTTATTGAAAACAGATGTAATTATTGTCGGTGCCGGTCCATCAGGAATTTTCACAGCACTTGAGCTTTTAAAGGAACAACCTGACAAAAAAATTCTCATGTTTGAAAAGGGTAAGCCAATAGGACTCCGTTCCTGTCCAAAGAGGAAAACAGGTTATTGTGTTGGTTGCCAACCGTGTGGAATTACAACAGGGTTTGCTGGAGCAGGTGCCTTCTCTGATGGAAAACTTTCACTAGCACCAGAAGTTGGTGGTGAACTCCCTTCCTACATTGGTTACGATGAAACTGTAGACTTAATTAAATATACAGATGACATCTATCTCAGTTATGGAGCAGATGAACATGTGTATGGAATAGATGATCAGGAAGCGATTGAAAATATTAGAAAAAAGGCGATTCAATCCAACTTAAAGTTAATTGAATGTCCAGTTAGACATATGGGAACAGAAGTTGGTGAAGAAATCTATAAGAAAATTCAAGATCATCTGTTAGAACAAGATAATATTGAAATTAAATTTAACACACCGGTTGAAGACATCATTGTAGAAGACAATGTGGCTAAGGGTGTTAAGACTGCTGACGGTGAATATTTTGC
>CANQOZ010000058.1 GCA_947625585.1 uncultured Eubacteriaceae bacterium | reverse complement strand
GTTTACACTTAGAACAGTTTATTTCCCAAATTCTGGGAAATAATTTAGCTGCTTGGATACAGTTCGTTAGTTATTCGTTCAAAGTCTTTATCTGTCAGCTTCTCAGGACGGATCTTCTCATCAATGTCTAGCTTCTGTAACATCTCCCTAATTCTGTCTTTTGAAAATCCCAAGTTAGAACTAAGTGAATTTAGTAAAGTCTTCCTCCGATTTAAAAAGGCACCTTTAACGACTTTAAAGTATTTATCTTTAGAGACGTTTTCGTTAAGATCCTTTTTCTTCTTTAAAACAACAACAGCTGAGTCAACTTTAGGTCTTGGCATAAATACAGAAGCCGGAACATCAAAAGCTTTATGAATATCAGCGTAGTATTGAGCAATGACAGAAAGAGAACCATAACTTTTATTGCCAGGTTCAGCAGCGATTCGGTCAGCTACTTCCTTTTGAACTAAAAAGCTCATACTCTCAATATCAATGTCGGATTCTAATAAAGACATAATAATCGGCGTTGTAATATAGTAAGGAAGATTAGCAGAGATCTTAAGAGGCTTGCCTTCTGGATTTAGCTCATTTAAGTCAACTTTTAAGAAGTCATCATTAATAATATTGATATTGTCAAAATCACTTAAAGTATCTTCTAGAACAGGAATTAAGTCTCTATCTATTTCAACAACAGTTAATTCCTTAGCTTTTTTAGCGAGTTCTCTGGTTAATGTTCCAATACCAGGACCGATTTCTACAACAAAGTCGTCATCTTGAATGTCAGACGAATCAGCTATTTTCTCTACAATATTTTGATCAACTAAAAAGTTCTGACCAAAGCGCTTTCTCAAGTTAAAGTTATATTTTTCTTTAAGTTCATTAATGGTTGTCGGAGACGTTAAATTCTTCATCAGTTTTAAGTGTTTCTATTAGAATATCTCTTTTATTATCTTCTGGATTACGATAAACGTGGAGCAGTAATTTATTCAAAGCCTGACTTATTGCTTTACCTTCTAGACCAAGTTGTTTTAAGTCGTTTCCGTTAACAGCTAAGTCCTTAATATAGATCGGTTCTTTATCATCTAAAATCTTCTTGGCCATTCTTCGAAGATTGATAACTTGATTCGTTTTAATTCGATCCTGCTCTGTCTTAGCAATAGCACTTAGAATTTCTAAGAACTTATAGGTATTGTCAACGCCGATCTCACGCATTGTACTTTTAAGGTCCGTAATTGTTCTTGGATATTTTAAGTTTTCAAGATAAGACAAAACTTTCCTTTGCTGTTTCTTTGGAAATTTCATCTCACGTAGAAAAATTCGGCGTTCCTCTTCATTGAGTGGAATAAGAAGTACAGCGAGGCGACTGCTAATATCTTTTGGCATCAGATACATAATCTCAAAGCTTTCAGTTAAGTCCTGAATTTCTTCTAAACGTTCTGCAACAGTAATTCCAAGTCTTTTTAAAAGAAGTGGATACAATCGAGTTCTATTTAAAAGATAACCGCCCCAATTTACCTTATCTGCCATGATTATTTTAACTAATTCATCTCTTATTCTCTCTAACGAAACGTTATTCGTATCAGGATCAAAAACAAGGGATTCATATGTATTCTTCTCAATTTCAAATCCCTTTTGTGAGGCAAATCGAACTAAGCGCCACTTCCTAAGCTCGTCTTCCTCAAAACGTTCTAAAGGGTCACCTATTGTCCGAACGATACCTCTTTTTAAGTCTTCTTGACCGTTATGAAAATCGTAAAGTTGTCCTTTCGAATCAAGAGCCATACCATTGATTGTAAAATCTCTCCTTTTAGCATCCTCTTCTAGGGAAGTTGAAAATTGAACATCATCTGGATGTCTTGAATCACTGTAGTCATTTTCACTTCGAAATGTTGTTATTTCATAACTCTTATTCCCTAATAAAGCTTGGATCGTTCCAAATTGTTTACCAACATCAATTGTTAAGTCAAAGAGGTCCTTTATCTGATCTGGAGTAGCGTTTGTTGTAAAATCAATGTCGGCAACTTCCTCGCCTAATAAGCTATCTCGTACAGCACCACCGACAATATAGATTTCATAACCCTTTCTTTCAAATCTGTTAAAGATGTCTTTAACATCTTCTCGTTCAAGAACTTCAAACATAGAATACCTACTTCTTTAAAGCGGTTCGACTGGACCAGGAAGTTTGAGCATCTTTTCGTCAAGTTGGACAATAAGGTTTAACGTTATTTCATATTCATTATTGTTCTTCATAGGAAGTCGTTTTAAATACAAAATCTTATCCTTATCAGTTCTAAGGACATAATCATCGCCCACTTTCTTATAGGCTTTAACCTTTAAAAGGTTTCTAAAGTCAGTACCCATAACTTCCTCTTTTTCTAGATCAATAAAATTCAGAAAACTCTCGTTAATATTAATAATCTTACCGTCAGAATCAGTTAGTGTAATATAAAAGAAGTTTGGGTAACGAACAAAGTTTAAGTTACCTTCTCGACTATTAAAGTTTTCCAAAATTTGATCTAAAGTATTAACGTTTTTGAGTGTACCAATTGAGACATTATTTCGTCTGTTAATGCCTTCCTGGTGGGAAATCTGTAAATCGACATGGTGAATGAGCCCATCATTATCAACAACCTTGATCCTTTTTGAATAAGGAGTCTGGTTTTTAATACTCAGTAAAATGTTATTAACTTCTGTCATGTCATCAACGTGGAGTTGTCTTAAAAAGTCTAAACTAGGCATCGTCTTATTAATAGGAAGTTTAAACAGGTTATACATTCCCCTTGACCACTGAACTTCATTAGTATCGTGGTAAAAAATGAAGAAGCCGACTTCAGCAACATCTTCTATTTTATTTAATCTTTCTTCAGAGAGATAATAGTCTAGTTGGGAGACCTGAACAGATTGCTCCGGAAGAACTTTTAGGAGAAATAGTGAATTGTTTCCGACTGGGACGTTTATAACTAGGATCTGGGCGTTGACATTTCCCCCTTTTACATTAAAGGAAGTATCAAAAGTATAACTTTTATTATTGGCCATTGCCTCCCTCAATTCATCTTTCATTTTTGGACTTGATAAGATGAGATTGAAGGTGTCAAATTTTGTACCAACCATATCTTCCCTATCCCTGTCGAAAAATTCTGCTGCTGCATCATTGACTTTGACAATTTCACCATCTTTTTTGATTATCAACGAGGGGTTCGTTAATGCATAAAAGGTGTTTCGGTATAAGTTTAACTGGTTAGTGTTTTCTTTAAATTCACGTTCACGAATCCTACCTCTGAGTATCATTATCAGTACTAATAAAAGTAATCCAATAATGACTATGATAAGCATTGCTAATAATGAATTAATAAAGCTCTCTAAAAAATATGGATTCATATCTATTGTTTAAATCCTCTATTAAAACCTTTCACAATTATCTATAGCCGCATTAAGGTAATGTTGTAATAAGCAGAAAAATCTACCAATATAAGAGAGCGCATATTACCTTAACGCTTATTATCATTTGTTTAATTCTATGATCTAAAAGGTTTCAAAAACAATCCTAATTCCGTTTCAATATTCGGTAATTGTTCTTTTCTATTTTACATTAGTAAACTGGAAAATACTAATGGACACTATCATAGTTAGAGAATTTAGACATTGTGATAAAATTAAAGAGACATGTTAACTAACTACACTATTGATGGCTTTGAAAATGTAAAGTACCAAGGATTCGGTAAACTCAAGTTTATTGAAAACCAACTTTCCAACTTATTCCAACGGTATGGTTATTGTCAGGTTGAAATTCCAAGTTTTGAAAATTATGAATTCTACCAGGATGAACAGGGAATTAATCAAGATGAACTGTTTAAGCTCGTTAATTCATCGGGAAAAATACTAGCACTTAAACCAGATGCAACTTTACCTATTACCCGAATCGCTGCTATCAATCACCATGATCCTGAAGAAATAATTAAGTTTTGTTATCTAACAACAATCTATAAAGATTTTACATCTCCAGAAATTTCAAAATATGAAACAACACAAGCAGGAGTTGAATACTTTGGCAATTCAGATCCGAGTTGTGACGGTGAAATAGTAGCACTAGCGATTGAATCCTTAAAAAACTTAAAAGTAGATGATATCCACGTTGATATTGGAAATGTTGAATTTATCAATTCTATTCTTGATAAACTTTACCTCTCTCAGGTAAATCGGGACAAACTATTTAAGTTAATTGAGAATAAAAACATAGCGGATCTTAAAGAATTTTTGGATTCAAATACAACGATTTCTGATGAATACAAAAGGGTAATCTTAGAACTACCACAACTTTATGGTAAACCGGAAGAAGTATTTACTCAAATGAAAGAGTTAGCTATAACTCCTAAAATGGAATCCGTTCTCAATTACTTAAAGGAAGTTGTTACCTATCTAGAGTCTCTTGGTTTTAAAGATAATATTAATATTGACATTGGTTTTACGAATAGGATGTCCTATTATACTGGCTTAATATTTAAAGTCTACTTACCAGAACTCGGTGAACCGATCGTAAATGGTGGGCGTTATGACAGTTTATCAAGGAAGTTTGGCATTGACAGACCAGCCTGTGGTTTTTCGATCGATATGGTATCTTTGCTAAATTATCTTGAGGGACAGGATCTGTTTGAAAATTCTGAAAAAACCAAAAATATCATAATCTATCAGCCTGAACTGCGAGATAAAGCATTTGAAATGTGCAACGATATCCGTAGCCAGGGTGGAAGTGC
Organism: uncultured Eubacteriaceae bacterium; assembly: GCA_947625585.1. Taxonomy (GTDB): domain Bacteria; phylum Bacillota; class Clostridia; order Eubacteriales; family Eubacteriaceae; genus CANRHG01. The sequence goes on along the minus strand of CANQOZ010000058.1, from coordinate 2,954 downwards.
TGAAATGTTTGTTTCTAAAGGTGAGTTTAATAACCAAGTCACCCGGATTTTAAAGAATGCCCATTATGATAATAGTAATTTCTATGAATTAAACGATGAAGGACTGTTCCAATGGAAAAACAATCAAAAAGTAAAAACCAGCCAATCAGGATTGCTCTAGCTAAAGGTAGAGTGGCAAGACAAGCTATAAAAGTTTTGGAGAATTTAGGATATGTATTCCCGGATTATTCAAAAGAGAGCAGAAAGCTTGTTTTTCGTGATAAAGATGATCAACTCGCCTTCTTCTTAGTTAAGTCTCCTGATGTTCCAACTTATGTTGAAAATGGGACAGCTGATATTGGAATAGTAGGACGGGATATTTTACTCGAACATCCAGCTGATGTTTATGAACTCCTAAACTTAGACTTCGGGCGCTGCAAAATGTGTGTTGCCGGTTTTGAGGACTTGGATATAAGCTTTAATAAAAAGTTAACTGTTGCGACCAAATATCCAAACATAGCTAAAACCTACTTTGACTCCATTGACCAGCCTGCTGAATATATTTATCTTGGCGGTTCTGTCGAACTTGCCCCAGTTTTAGGAATGAGTGATTGTATCGTTGATATTGTTGAAACGGGAACAACTTTAAAGGAAAACAAGCTCGTTGTTGAACGGGATATTTTAGATATAAGCTCAAGATTAATAGCGAATAAAGTCAGTTTAAAAACGAAAAAAGATAAAATTACTCCTATAATAAATCGATTTGAACAAGAACTAAAAAATGAAAATAATAAAAAGTCCAGCTCTAAGTGACCTACCAACTATTTTAAAACGAGATTCGGATGCTACAGAGGACTTAGAAAAGCAGGTCAGAATAATTCTGAATAATGTTAGAGAGAATAAGGATCAAGCTCTAATTGACTATACAAAAGAGTTTGATAAAGCTGATTTAAAGGAGCTTCGGGTTTCTGAAGATGAGATCAATGAAGCGTTAAATTCAGTTGAACCTGAAATATATGAAATTTTCAAGGAAGCGGCTCAAAATATAAGAAATTTCCACGTTAAACAAAAGGAAAAAACTTGGATTGAAGATTTTGGCCCAGGAATCCAACTTGGACAGAAAATCACTCCTTTAAAAGAGGTTGGTGTTTATGTTCCAGGTGGAAGAGCAAGTTATCCAAGTACGGTTTTAATGGATGTGATACCGGCTAAGGTTGCTGGGGTAGAGCGAATTGTAATGGTAACACCTCCTGATAGTAACGGAAAGATTAATGATGAAATCTTAGCAGCTGCTCATGTTGCTGGTGTTGATGAAATCTATAAAGTTGGTGGGGCTCAGGCTATTGGTGCACTCGCTTATGGAACGGAATCGATCTCTCCAGTTGATAAGATCGTCGGGCCAGGTAATATTTTTGTTGCTTTAGCAAAGAAGAATGTGTTTGGAACTGTAGCAATCGACATGATTGCCGGCCCAAGTGAAGTGTTAGTGTTAGCAGATGAAAGTGCTAAACCAAATGTTGTAGCAGCCGACTTATTAGCTCAAGCTGAACATGATCCAAGAGCTCAGGCAATTCTGGTTACGACAAGTGAAGAATTAGCTAATGAAGTCTTAGGTGAAATTGAAAAACAAGTTGATGACGATATTAATAGGAAAGAAATAGCCAAAGAGTCAATTGATAATTTTGGATATTGTTTTGTTGTTAAAGATTTAGATGAGGGAGTTCGGGTAGTAAATGTTATTGCACCAGAACATTTAGAACTCCAGGTTGAAAATCCCGAAGAGTTAGTTGAAGACATTCAAAATGCTGGAGCTATTTTCATAGGTCCAAACACACCGGAACCTCTAGGTGATTACTTTGCAGGACCAAATCATACGCTACCAACAGGAGGAACAGCTAAATTTTCTTCACCACTTGGGGTATATGATTTTCAGAAGCGTTCTAGCTTATTAAATTATTCGAAAGATGCTTTAACTAAAGTTAAAGACAAAGTTATAAAATTTGCTCAGTCGGAAGGTCTGGATGCCCATGCGAATTCAATTAAACAGAGAATGGAAATTGAAGAATGAAAAGAGATTTAATAAGGGAAATAGTTAAAGAGTTAGATTCCTACATTCCTGAACCACAGGAAGCAGAAATTATTATTAACGCAAACGAAAACCCTTACAATTTACCCCAGAATATTAGGGAAAAAATTGGTGAAGTTATTTCTGAAGAAACGTTTAACCGCTACCCTGATCCATATTCAACAGAACTTCGTGAAACCTTTTCGGAATATATTGGAATACCAGCTGAAAACATTATTGCTGGAAGTGGTGTCGACGAAATATTGTCTATTATTTCAAATACATTCATTGAACCGGATGATATTGTTATCGTTCATAAACCAGGTTTTGCCATGTATAAAATCTGGACAGAAATTGCTGGTGGTCAAGTTATTGAAATACAGGAACAAGAAGATAGAAAGATTAACTTTGAACAAATAGTCCAGGAAGCTATCCGGAATAATGCAAAAATCATCTACATTTGTTCACCGAACAATCCAACAGGAACAACAATAAAAATTCATGAACTCCAGGAACTGTTAGAGTCTACTCCATCACTTATTGTTTTGGATGAAACTTATGTCGACTTTGCTGATGAAAATTTTATCGATTTAGTTAATTCATACGATAACTTAATTATCTTAAGAACGTTATCTAAAGCATTTAGAAGTCCTGCAATCCGCTGTGGTTTTGGTTGCGGTCCGGTTGAACTAATCGATGCAATGAACAAGGTTAAATCACCTTACAACTTGAATCGACTCAGCCAGGACGTTGGGAAAATTGTTATTGAAAACTTTGATGAAATAGAGCCTGCTATTGAAGAGATCAAACTCCGTAGAAATAGAATGTATGATTTCCTAGATGGAATTAATGAAATTGAAGTAACTCCTTCACAAGCAAACTATCTCTATTTCACAACGCCAAGACATAA
>CANQOZ010000057.1 GCA_947625585.1 uncultured Eubacteriaceae bacterium | reverse complement strand
TTCGAATTCTAAAAGATAAAGTTACATTAGAACTTGATACTACAGGAAGTGGGCTTCATAAAAGAGGTTATCGTGAGCATGGTAACGAAGCACCTTTAAGAGAAACTCTAGCAGCGGGAATCGTTTTATTATCTAAATGGAATCCGGACAGACCATTTTTAGATCCCATGTGCGGTAGCGGGACTATTCTGATTGAAGCTGCCATGATTGGTAAGAATATAGCTCCTGGATTAAAAAAGGAATTTGTGTCTGAATCCTGGCCGATGTTTCCTAAAGGAATGTGGCAGAAATTAAGAGATGAAGCTAAAGCTGCTGAAAATGACAAGGAGTTCCGTCTTTTAGGTTCAGATATTGATCCTAGATCATTAAAACAGGCAAGATTTAATGCAGAACTAGCAGGTGTTACTGATTACGTTGCTTTTCAAAGGTTGGATTTAAGTGAAGTTCGTAGCAGAAAAAAGTATGGAGTTGTAATTACAAATCCGCCGTATGGGGAAAGGTTAGGAGATATTAAGAAGTTAAGACCTCTTTATGTTGAAATGGGGAAGGTATTTCGAAGATTACCGGACTGGTCTTACTTTATTCTAACTTCCTATCCTGATTTTCAAAAAGTATTTGGTGAAGAAGCAACCAAAAATAGGAAAATCTATAATTCAACCATAAAAACGTATCTGTACGAATATTTCGGGCCATTACCGCCCAGAAGGAATAGACATGAGCAAACCAAAAACTCCTAGCCGCTTTAAAAAAGGTGGTAGTAAGAAAAAAGTAAAACAGCCAGCACCGAAGAAGCCAGTAGCAAAAGAACCTGAAGTTGAAGAAATAGATCAAGATGAATTTGTTGTAGTTGGTAAAAATCCTGTTCTAGAAGCATTAAGATCAGATATGCAGATAGATAGAGTGCTTATTTTAAAAGATAATACGGATCATGTTTTAAAAGACATTTCAACTCGAAGTAAAAATAAAAATATTGTTGTTCAATCCGTTGATAAAGTACGACTTGAAAAAATAAGTGAAGGTAGACCACATCAAGGAGTGGCAGCTCTTCTATCACCATTTCCATATACAGATCTTGAAACAATTATTGAAGATAATAAAGACAGTGAGAATGTCATTTTAGTTATTTGTGATCATGTTACAGATCCACATAATTTTGGTGCAATTATCAGAAATGCAGAAGTTACAGGAGCTAAAGGGGTTATTTTTCCTCAAAGACGGTCAGCTGGATTATCTCCAACAACGGTTAAATCGAGTTCAGGTGCTGTTGCTTATATTCCTCTATCTAAAGTTGGTAATCTAAGTCAAGCTATCAAGAAGTTAAAAGAAAATAATTATTGGATTGCTGGAACAGATATGAATGGACAGAGTGTTTATGAAACAGATCTAACGGGTAAAATTGCGTTTGTTTTAGGTTCTGAAGGTTCTGGGCTGTCACCACTAATTAAACGAAATTGTGATTATATTGTTTCAATCCCGGATTATGGTAAAGTTGATTCAATGAACGTTTCTTCAGCAAGTGCAGTCATATTATCTCAGGCAGCTTATCAACAACACAAATGAGAAAATTTTTGGTAATTGATGGTTACAACTTATTATTTGAAATGGCAAAGTTGAGCCGAAATAAAATAACAACTAACGAATTAAATAATTTAAGAGATGACTTGGTTCAGAAAGTAGCTAATTTTGCAGCACTTTCTGGCCAGGAAACTATTTTAGTGTTTGATGGCTCTTCAATGCAAGAGGAGGAACTGGTTTTAGAAGAAAGCGGTATCCAGGTAGTATTTACTAAAAAGGAGGAAACTGCTGATACTTTTATCGAACGGTTCTTATATGAAATGCCAAGAACCTATGAGACTGTATTAATTACTTCGGATGGAGCAGTTCAGGAGATGGCTCTATTAACAGGAGCTCAGCGATTCTCGTCTCGACAGTTTATTACTGATATGAACCTATTAGAACGGGACCATCAGAAATATGCCAACCAACACCAGGATAAAACAGTTAATATTTTTGGAGACCATTTGACTCAAGAAGAGAAGGAACTTTTTGAAAAAATAAGGCGTGGAATACTTGATTAGTTAGAAAAACCTGTTATAATAAATATCTTGACGGATCAAAAAAATTTAAAAAAGTAGTTGCAATTCGTCAAAGACTTTAGTATAATAATCTAGTCGCAAATTTTAAGGGAGAATGCCCGAGTGGCTAAAGGGGGCGGACTGTAAATCCGTTGGCTGAGCCTACGATGGTTCGAATCCATCTTCTCCCACCATTTTGCTTCCATAGCTCAGCAGGTAGAGCGCAGCCATGGTAAGGCTGAGGTCATCAGTTCAAGCCTGATTGGAAGCTCCATGTAATAAAAATTGACTAATAAAACTGATAAAATATGAGTAAAGGGATAACTTCGATTGAAGTTATCCCTTTATTGTTTCTCGTTGATTTTTAATAGTATCCGTGTCTTGATTTATCTTCTTCAACCTTTTTAAGTAATATATAATTGACCTATTGAGGTTAATAATGGAAAATTTAGATATTTTTGGATCAGGTTTACTTGATACTAATGCAGCAAATATTACTATAGCTGTGCTTTTTAAATGGAAGCTCAAAGACGAAATTGAACCTGAAATTTTACAAGAAGCTTTAAATAAAACATTAGAGCAGTTCCCTTATTTTAAAAAAACGTTAATTAATAATAATGGTTTACCTGTTTATGTTGATAATCCCTATCCTCTTTTTATTCGTAAAAATGATCAGAATGAAAATGTTGGAAGTTTTATAAATAATTACCATCTTATTCAAGTAACTTATGAAGGAAATGTAATAAATGTATATGTTTCCCACAACTTGACAGATGGATTCGGGATGAAGTTGTTAAATGAAGTTCTTATCACTAATTACGTCAATTTAAAATACGATTGTAATTATCCACTTCCAAATGATTATTCTGAAGGATTTGATCCTTTCTTAAAACATTTTGATGTTTCAGAAGATTTTGAATTTAAAAACTATTGTTTAGAGGATCACTTTGTTTTTCCTGAACCGTCAACTAAGGATACTTATGATTTTCTTGAACTCGAATATTCATCATTAAAGGAAGTTTGTAATAAATATAATATTTCTCCGACAGGACTGTTAGCTTTTATGGTTCTCAGAGCTGTTCATTCAAGCTATCCGGAAAATACAAATGTTATTACAACTCGAATTCCAGTTGATATTAGAAAAATTTTAAATTTTGAAACATTAAAAAATGCAAGTAATCCTCAAATTATTTTAAATTTAAAACCAGAGGAATATGATTTCGATAAGACCAGTGACGTTCTTAGTCGGTTAAATAAAGATATAAAAGATCAGATTGAATACGACAGGATTGCTTATTCAAATAATGTTTGTAATAATCTGATTTTCGGTAGAGAAGCTAATTTAGAATTTTTTAAAGTTTTTAAAGAAGATATTACTGTTTCAAATTATGGTGACATGTTACCAAATGGAGCAGCTGATTATGTTGATTGGCTTCATATTGAAACAAAGTTAGATCCGAGTTTAAAACTTTATGTATTTATGTACCGATTGGGAAATAAAGCATTTATCGGAATGATGAATTATATTGAATCAGATAAGCTCTGGACCAATCTTAAAAAAGAACTTGCTAAGTTTGGATTATATGGTGAAAATTCGATATAACAGAGATTTAAAACAAATAAACTCCGGCTTGGCAATAGCCGGAGTCCTTCTCAAATAATCTATTCAAGTTTTAAAAACATAAATATCAAATTAAACTGCACGTTTAATATATTCTTCAGCAGAAGTGTACTTGGAAAAGTTGACCGGTACCAGACCCTTTATTATTTCCTTGTCTTTTACAGGTAAATCTTTACCTGTCCATTTGACCTCGATAATAGCCTGGTCATCAATTAAATGGTCAAACTCTAGATTTTTACTTAAAAAGCCATCAATATCTTTACTAGCAAGAATTTGATAATCTAGAGTTAATCTTGTTCCAGCTTCTTCTTGCGTGAAGGGCTCTCTTGTATAGGCGATGACAACTTTTGGAGTAAGTTCTAAGCCATTCTTTGAAGTATAATAGAAATCTTCAAAAACAGCTTCGTTCGAGTCTTTCATCCATTCAATATCACCATTGATGATTTGTTTAACCTGATCCTGGGTGATCGTAGTTCCAATTTTTGTACCAATTTGACCAACCTTTTCTTTCTCTTCAAGGCGGATATAATCTAAGTCATTATTGTAAAGTCGAATTCTAAATTTCTTGACTTTATCTTTTTGTGCCTTCCTATCTTCTAAGGCATGAAGTTCGTCATCGTCAAAATATAAGCTTCGTACATGGTAAACACCATCACGAGCATATTCATCTATTTTTGAGATTCTGTTAAAGCTATCATGGAATCTCGGAACTTCCTTACGATCTATTAAAAATTTTTTTGTTTGTCTATTTATATTCATCTTTCTTTCCGTCCTATAGTATTATTACCAAATATTAGTGATTTTAAAATTTGTAGGAGGAAATATTTTAAATGAACAAAATATTTATTAGATTAATGACGATTTTATCAGTTCTACTTTTATTAACTCTCACTGGATGTGGATCAAACAGCCAAAATAGTGATACAGTAGATGAAACTGAAACAGAAGTATCTGAAAGTGATAACAGTTCAGCTTCTGGGGATGAAAGTGCTAAGGAACAAAATAAGATTAATGTTGTTATGGAAGTTAATGGTGGTCAGAAAGTTGAAATGGAACTCTACCCAGATGTTGCTCCTAAAACAGTTGATAATTTTGTTAATTTAGTAAATAGTGGATTTTACAATGGATTAACATTTCATAGAGTAATAAAAGATTTTATGATCCAAGGTGGTGATCCAACAGGAACGGGTACAGGTGGATCTGATCAAACAATTGAAGGAGAATTTGCTTCAAACGGATTTGAAAATGACTTAAAGCATGAAAGAGGTGTTATCTCTATGGCTAGAACAAGTGATCCAAATTCTGCTACCTCACAATTCTTTATTATGACAGAAGATACACCGAGTCTTGACGGCGACTATGCTGCTTTTGGTCGAGTAACAAGCGGTATGGATCAAATTGATAAGATTGAAGCTGTTGAAACCGATGCAAATGATAAGCCAGTTGAAAACCAGGTTATTGAAAAAATATATGTTGTAGAATAATTGGTAATGCTATCAATGTTATAATGAAACAAAAAGAATAAACTTTTACCAATTAAATGAAGGATATAACAGTAACTGTGGACGACTCGCTTTTTGATGATGCGACGAAATTATATGAAGAATTAGGAATTGATCTGGAAACGGCCATAAAACTGTTTTTAAAACAGTCCGTTTTTCACAATGAACTTCCTTTCAAGTTAAAGCTACCGGGTAAACAATTAAAGACCGATAGCAATGATAGGAACCCGATTATTGATGATATATTTTAACCTAGGAGCAAGTCCTAGGTTTTTTAAATCAATTTGTTTTGCTGAAAGCGATTTGAACCGACACATTATCCAACTGCCCCAATTTCCCATTTAATTCATTAATTAAATCTAAAGGGGCATCTACGGCAATACTAATAATATATAAATTTCTTTTTCTATAGGGAATTCCCATCCTGCCGATAATGTAGTCACTAAACTCATGCAAGATTGAATTGACCCCGGCAGCTTCATTGATATCACTAATGATAATACCAATGACTGCGACTCGATTATTCTTGTCCATTTCTAAATTCTCTTATGAAATTAATTAATAAAAATTATAACAGACAAACTATAGATAAAAATGAGATCTGGCGAACTCTCGGAAGGGAGAACCAGGAAATTTCATCTGAGATTGAAAAGATTACAGATGAGATGATAGAACTTGCACTTAAGGTAGCACGACCAAAGAGTGTATTAATAACAGGAAGCCTTAAAAGAACTGGAGAATCGCTCACTTTTGAGGGAATTGAGTTAAAGGGGGACTCTATTAAAAATTTTTTAGATGGAGCTCAAAACGCTGCACTCTTAGCTGTAACATTAGGAATTGGAATAGACAGGGAAATAAAGAAGTTAGAACATACCGATTTAACAAGAGCATTAGTTCTAGATGCCTGTGCCTCTGTTTTAATCGAAGATATTTGTGATGAAGTCTCAAATGACTTTGAAGCTCTTCAAAACGGAGCTGGTAAGTTTACAACAGAACGGTTCTCTCCTGGATATGGCGATTTACCACTTGAAATTCAGCCAGAACTTCTAGAAAGACTTGATGCACCAAGACAATTAGGGTTAACGACTTCAGATACCTGCTTACTGTATCCTAGAAAATCGGTAACTGCATTCATTGGAATTTTAGACCAACATCGTAAACCGATGGGGAATCGCTGCGAAAATTGTATCTTAAAAGGTAAATGTAAATTTGGTCTGTGTAAGAGGGATGAATATGGACTTGAAACAACTCAATGACTTTCTTATGTTTGATGGTGCCTTTGGTACCATGCTTCAAAAAAAGAATCTTATAAAACTTGGTGAACTACCACCAGTTTTAAATTTTACTAAACCAGATGAATTAACTGAAATCTTTAAAGAATATATTGCAGCAGGAAGTGATGTTGTAACAACAAATACCTTTGAAGCCAATCGCTTTAAATTAGAAGGTTCTGGATATTCCGTTGAAGAGGTTGTAAAACAAGCTGTTAAAGTAGCAAAAAACTCAGGAGCCAAGTATGTGGCTTTAGATATTGGTCCTACTGGCAAACTTGTTGAACCACTTGGTCCGTTAAGTTTTGATGAGGCTTATGAAGCTTTTAAGGAAATTGTTGTAGCAGCTCCTGATGATATTGATGTTTTTATTCTAGAAACCTTTTCAGATCTTTTAGAGATTAAAGCAGCACTTCTAGCAGTTAAGGAAAATTCGACTAAACCAGTTATCTGTTCTATGACTTATAATGAGGATGGTAGAACATTTTCAGGAACCGATCCTATTACTGCAACCATTACCTTACAGAATCTTGGAGCTGATGCAGTCGGTGTTAACTGCTCTCTTGGTCCAGATGACTTAATCCCTGTTGTTGAAAAAATAGTTAAAGTAGCTACAGTTCCAGTTATCGTACAAGCTAACGCTGGTCTACCTAAAATTGTCAATGGTAAAACGACTTATACCATTACTCCTAAAGAATATGCTGAGTCTGTTTCAAAAATTGTTGATTTAGGTGTTGATATTATTGGGGGATGTTGTGGAACAACGCCGGAATATATTCAACTAATTAGAGAAGCTCTTAATAAAAGGGAGTACATAAAAAAGCACAGTAAGTTTATTCCTGCTGTAACTTCCTCAACAAGAACGGAGTTCTTAAATGAAGGCGTTCACGTCATTGGTGAACGAATAAACCCAACGGGTAGGGAGAATCTAAAAGAAGCACTCAGAACTGGAATCTATGATCCAATCATAGCTGAGGGATTAAAGCAGGAGCGTGAAGGAGCGAACATACTTGATGTTAATGTTGGTTTACCTGAAATAAATGAAGTCGAAGCTATTAAGAAAATTGTAACGGAGCTTACAGGTGTTTGTCCATTACCACTACAATTAGATACGACCAATCCCATGGCACTAGAGGCAGCTCTACGAGTTTATCCAGGTTTACCTATTGTTAACTCGGTTAATGGAACTGAAAAGTCAATGAGTGAAGTGCTACCACTTGTAAAACGTTATGGAGCACTAGTGATTGCTTTAC
>CANQOZ010000056.1 GCA_947625585.1 uncultured Eubacteriaceae bacterium | reverse complement strand
CTTAAAAAACAGTCCCAATATTTGACTGATAAACAATATAAGGAACTTCATTATACAAGTTCAAATGGTACAGATCTAAGAATTGGTTTACCGAAAAATCATGTTTGGAATGGTGGTAGTGAAGTAGCAGCTGATGGAATTGATTTCTTTCCAAATATGCCAACAGAGGAAATTTATACTGCTCCAAATAAGTTTCAAGTTAATGGTCATGTTGTCGGAACGACTCCACTCGTTTATCATGGTAAAACAATCACAGGATTTACAATTGACTTCAAAAACGGGAAAGTTACTAATGTTAGCGCAAAAAGGAATGAAGATTTATTAAAGGAAATAATAAAGGAAAAAAATGGTGACTTTTTAGGTGAAGTCGCTCTTGTTCCTAATGATTCTCCATTAGCTGACATGAATTTATTGTTTTATAATACATTATTTGATGAAAATTCTTCATCACACTTAGCTTTTGGTAATGCTTATCCTAATTCAATCAAAGATGGAAATGAAATGTCAGAAGAAGAATTAATCTCTAAAGGATTAAATCATTCTCCTATTCATATTGACTTCATGATTGGAAGTGATGATTTAAGAGTCACAGGCATAACCCAAGACGGTGTAGAAGAAGTAATTTTTGAAAATGGAGATTTTACGTTTTAAATTGTGCTTATATGATTTTTTTAATTAGGAAGGTTTAATTTTAATGAAAAAACTATTTTCAAGATCTTTTGTTGTTTTGCTTATTTTTGTTTTAGCTTTATCTTCAAGTAGTGCATTTGCCGCTACTGATCATCGTGAAATTCTAAATACAAACCAAGCAAAAATTCAAGCAACTACTCCAGTTCCTAGTGAAGCTGAAGCTTATAGTAGGATGATCGCTCTTCAAGGTCAATATCCAGAAGGAATGCCTTGGACAAATGCTAATGAATACACTAGTAAATCAAGTGGATATATTACCTATGTTGGATTAGGTTGTGTAGCTTTTGCCTACATTCTTAGTGATGCAGCTTTTGGAGACTTACCTTTTAGTCAACATAACGATCAAAATAGAATTCGAGTTGGTGATATTTTAAGAGTCAACAATAATACTCATAGTGTTATCGTTTTGGAAGTGAGACCAACGGAGTTAGTAATAGCGGAAGGGAATTACAACTCATCAATACACTGGGGAAGAACTTTACAAAGAAATGGTTTAGTAACGGATTATATTATGACTCGTTATGATCCAAACTCAAGTCCAAGTATTCCTAGTATTCCATCACAGCCGCAACAACCTGTTGATACAACAAATACAACACCGATTTATCGCTTGTATAATCCATTAACTTTTGAACATTTATATACTAGTGATCAACATGAATCTACTGAATTAGCAGCTCATCATGGATGGAATGACGAATCGATTGGTTGGTATGCTCCGAAATCTGGAACACCTGTTTATAGAATATATAATCCAGTTCTTGCCGATCATCTTTATACAACAGATGAGAATGAAGTTCATGAATTAACAACATCCCATGGTTGGCAATCAGACAATAATGGACAACCTCTATTTTATTCAGGTGGAAATGTAGATATTTACCGAATGTATAATCCTATAACTGGAAGACATCATTTAACAAAAGATCCTTATGAATACATTGTTCTATATACTCAAGGATGGACTCCAGAAGGTGTTAAGTTAAATTCAGTTGGCTAAAACCTAAATAATATTGTCAATTTAAGATATAAAATTTGTTGGGAGCTTGACCAGTTTTATTATAATGGTCAGCTCCTTTTTTATTAGTTCTCTTTTGAAAACTTAAAATTTCTAATTGGTTTAAATTACAAACAACTATATAAATCTTTAATCAGGAAAATAAGAGATAAAAAAAGGGCCCGATTGGGCCTTTTGAAAGTAAAAAGTTTAAAAGCTCATCAACTAGGATTGACGTCTTTTACGTATTAATAGAATGATTGAAAAAACGATAAGGACACTACAAACAGATATAACTAGGATCTGTCCAACCGTAAAATTTGTTCCGGTTTTCGGGTTCGTAATATTTGAGCTTTTATTAAAAACATTACTTGTTTTTGAAGTATTAGCTTGTGAACCTACTGGAGTACTAGAAATGGTTTTATAGTTACTTGGGCTTGACTGTTGAGAACTAACTGGAGCAGAATTTAAAGAAGAGGTTTTAACTCCTGTAGTAACATTAGTCGTACCCTGATTTGAAGGATTACTTTCATTAGTACTTCCACTAGTTATACTGCTTTCCTGTTTGGTAGTATCTTCCGTTGTTTGCTTTGTTGTTGAAGCTGGCTTTTCAGAACTATTCGATTTTTCTTTCGGAATATCTGTTTTAACTTTTTCAACCGTTTTTTTATCTGTTTCCGAACTTGTGCTAGAAGCTGAAGCCGGCTCTTTTTTAACTGTTATGTTATCAGTAACAGAATCATTCGTTGTAGAATGATTCATTTTAATATCACCTTCGATAATCCGGTTGTTATCTGTATTTTCTGGATTTGGAGTAACCGGATCATTAGTCGAAACAGATTCATTTTCTTTAAATGAATAGTTTTTAATTAACTTGATTGCTTTATAACCATCATTGCCAACTTCTTCGGCTTCACTTTGTGGTTGAACTTCTGCCGAGAAAGTAACTGTTATATTTTCAGGCTTGTCAGGTTTTACTGAAAAGTCTTTTAATTCATTACTTTCACCTAAAGTTTCACCACTTTCATTAGTTGCTTTCCAACTGTAATTAATATTTTGACCGCCTTCGGTTACAAGATCGGCATTTAGCGTTAATGTGTCACCCACTTTTAAATTATTTGTGTCTTGATCTGTAGTTATATTCCCCGAATAAATCTTCGTGGGAGTACCTTCTATTACGTTAACTTGTAAAGTATTGCTTTCTATGGGGTCTTTATCTTTTAAGGTAATAGTTAAAGTGACATTTACTACCCCTGCTTTTGGAGCAGTAAAGCTAAAGTCTTCTAATTTGTCCGAAGTTGCTATTGATTGTCCATCACTCACAGCTTTCCATTCATATTTAGCTCCGTCCAAGTTTGTAACATAATTTGGATTTAAAGTATAAGTGACACCAACGGTATCACCAGCTTGTACCTCACCTGTTTCAAGCTGTTTTATTTCAATACTTTCTAAGCTACTTTCAGAACTTACAACTGTTTTTGTAATATGGTTTGATTCAAGGGTTATTCCGTTTTTTAAAGTTACAGTAAGATAAACTGTTAAAGTACCAGTATCATCCGGACTGAGAACATAGGTTGGTGTATTACGTTTTTGGCCGTTGACAAATTGTTGTCCAATTTGTGCTGTCCACCAATAAGTAAGATCTTCCTTAGCTGAGTCTTCAGCAATTTTTCCGTTTCTTAATAATTCCGATGAGAAACCTAGGTATTTTCCAGCTACTACACCTTCAGAATCAGTAGACGGGAAAATCTGTATACTTAATGATTCATCATTTACTTTAAGATTAACTGTCTTAGCTGCCATATCAGAACTTAAACCACATTCTGATCCTTTTAGAACAGCTTGAACTTCAATACTGCTGTTAAGAGCAGCATCTGGAATAGTAAACTGTACTGCTTCTCCTCTCGGCTTTTCTAATGCTATGACGTTTTCTCCATATTTTACTGTCCATTCAAGATAGTTATAATAAGCAGGATCAACGGTCGCACTTGGTTCAAGTATTGCTTTGGCATAGATAGTATCTCCAGGGGACACTATCTGTCCGGAATTTAAGTCTATTGAAACACCGGTCGGTTTTTCAGTGCTTTCCAACTCCGGCTGAGAGCTGTCTCTGATATATTGAGCTTTTGGTAAAGTTGGATTATCAGTAAGAACTTCAACTTCAGTTTCATAAGTCCATACATTCTCACCAGCATATCTACCGAAAACATTAGTTGTCTGTTTACTAGGATTGCTTGTGAATTTTAAAGAACTATCTTGGAGGGTCAGACTAATATAATCTGATGAGTTTGCTCCAATTTTTTCGCAGTGAAGCATTACCTTATCTCCAACAGCTGGAGTCTCTATCTTGACTCCGTCTTTATAAAAGAAGACACTCACATCTTCGCCAGCATAAGCCAAAGGAATTAGGAATACAGTAAGAAAACATAGAAAAGCATAAACTACTTTCCACGTAATTTTCATATTCTAAAACCTTCCGTAATCTTAATAATCTTAATTTTTATTAAGTAATTAACTCTATTTTAGTATAAAGAGACCAAAAATCAATGAAATTGAAGCATTTTTCTTAATTTTAATTAAGTTTTCTCTCCTTTTGAAACAGTTTGTGATGTTTAAATTATTCGTGGTATATAATAATTGAAGCAAAAAATAAGGATCGATATGAATAAAAAAGAAATAAAGAAGGAGTTATTTGAAGAACTCGAAAGTCCTGAATATACTCCGCAAACAAAAAACGAATTAGTAGACTCATTAGATTTAAAGGGTAAACGTGAGAAAAGACAGTTAAAAGATATCCTGTTTAAAGAAAACATTCGTGACCACTTAATAAAATATGAAGACGGAACCTATTCCCTACCACCGAGGGTTGAAGGACAACTATTAGCTAATACAAGAGGTTTTGGTTTTGTCCGCACAAACAGTGATATTTTTGAAGATGATATTTACATAGCACCATTTAACTTAAACGGTGCTTATGATAAAGATAAAGTTCTAATTGAAATTTTCAGAAACGCAGATGAAAACCATCGTGCCGAAGGTCGGGTTGTTGAAATTCTTGAAAGAGGAAACAGCCATGTTGTTGGTACATTCGAAGAATATAAAAACAATGGATTTGTTATCGTTGATAATGATAAGTTAAATAAGGATGTTTTCATTGCTCCAAAAAACTTCAACGGTGCTGAAAATGGAGACAAAGTTGTTGTTGATATTACAGAATGGCCAAAAGAACATATGAATCCTGAAGGCGTTATTACTGAAGTTTTAGGAAAACCAGGTGAACCTGGAGTCGAAGTTATGTCAATTATTAAGAGCTTTGACGTTCCAGTAGAATTCCCACAGGAAGTTTTAAATGAAGCTGAATCCTTCAAACAGATAAAAGAGGAAGAAAAGGAAGGTAGACTTGATCTTAGAGATGAAACTATCTTCACAATAGATGGAGATACAGCTAAGGACTTCGACGATGCCATCTCGTTAGAAAAATTAGATAATGGAAACTATAAGTTAGGCGTTCATATCGCTGATGTTTCCAACTATGTAAAACCTGGTACCGAACTTGATAATGAAGCTAGTGAACGTGGAACAAGTATTTATGCCGTTGATAAAGTTGTTCCAATGCTTCCTGAAGCTTTATCAAATAACCTATGCTCCCTCGTTCCTGATCAGGACCGTTTAACTTTCTCTTGTATTATGGAAGTAACGCCACAAGGTCAGGTCGTTGATTATGATATAAAGAAGAGTGTCATCCATTCTAAAGCAAGAATGACGTATAACAGTGTTAATGACTTCTTAAATGGTGTAGAAGATGAAACAACGGAATACTTAAAACCTTTTAAGGAAGACTTAAATTTAGCTGTTGAATTAGCTGATATTCTAAGACATGAACGTAGGGGCAAAAGAGGTTCAATCGATTTTGACTTTGAAGAAGCCTATATTGAAGTTGATGAAAATGGTAAACCTATTAATGTTAACTTAAGAGAACGTGGCGTTTCTGAAAAGTTAATCGAAGAATTTATGCTTTTAGCTAATGAAACTGTTGCAGAACATGTATCAAAATCTCCACTTACCTTCATGTACCGTAACCATCCGCATCCGGATATGGAAAAATTAAAGGAATTTAGAGATTTCTTAGGAACACTTGGACTTAAGTTTGGAAAACCGGGTGAAGTTCCTACAAATAAAGATTATCAACAGTTGTTAGAAGACATAAAAGGAGAACCGTTCGAGAACGTAGTAACTCTTCTAGCACTTAGAACAATGCAACAAGCCCTATATCAAGCTGAAAATAAGGGACATTATGCTCTAGGAGCTGAAAATTATACTCACTTTACTTCCCCTATTCGTAGGTATCCTGATTTAACTGTTCATCGAAATTTGACCATGTTAGAAGATGGTATGAAATTCGATAAACAAGAATTAAATGACCTAAACGAACTGATAACAAAACAGGCTGCCCATTCATCTGAAACTGAAAGAACAGCTGTAGAAATCGAAAGGGAAGTTGATAAACTTAAAAAAGCCGAATATATGGCTGATTATGTTGGTAATAAATTCACTGGAACAGTTAGTGGTGTAACAGGATTTGGAATTTTTGTAGAACTTCCAAACACTGTTGAAGGTCTAATCAAAATGCATGATCTTGGAGATGACTATTATATCTTTGATGAAAAGAAACACCGCTTAGTAGGTGAAAATCATGGAAGAATTTACAATTTAGGTGACGAGATTGATGTTGTTTTAGATAGTGTTGACGTCAATGCTCATCAGGTAAACTTCCTACCAGCAGTACCAAGACAATAATTATACCGGCCCGAAAGGGCCTTTTCTTTTCCCATAATTTTTCCAAATGATTGAAATCCGTTTATTAAAATATTTCATTGCTATCGTTGAAGAAGGTAGCTTTTCCAAAGCTGCTGAGAGACTACATATAACTCAACCTACATTGTCGAGACAAATCAATGATCTTGAAGATTTTTATGAAACAAAATTAATAGACCGTACAAAACATCCAATAGAAATAACAGAAGATGGATTAAACTTTTACCATAAAGCAAGAATTATTACTGAACTAGATGAAAAACTCGAAGAAGATCTATTAAGTAAGACAGAACTCGAAGGAACGGTCAATATTGGTTCTGTTGAATCAGCTGGAGCCGAAGCACTTTATAAAAACTTAGTTGAAATTTCAAAAGAATACCCAAAACTCACCTTTAACTTCTTTCACAGCGATTCAAATGATATAAAAGAAAAATTAGATCATCAGTTAATTGATATTGGTATTCTAACTGAACCGGTTGATCTAAATGGATTAAATTATCTAAAACTACCAGAACTCGATAAATGGTATATTCTTGTTTCTAAAGATAGTAAATTTAAAAATTATGATTGTCTTAAATGGGATGATTTAGTTGATGAACCAATTCTCTTATCAAAGCGTTTTGCAAAATTCCGTGAATTTCCTGATTTTTTCAACTCAACATCAAACAACTTTAACATCCTAGCTACCTATTCCCTATTTTCAAACGCTGTTTATTTTGTTGAAAATAACTTAGCGGTTGCTCCCTGCATTGAAACTGTTCATTCTATTAAGAATAATGATAATGTACGCTTAATACCACTTTATCCTGAATTTAAAACAGGAAGTTATCTCGTTTGGAAAAAAGATCAATCATTAAATAAACCGGCACAGAAACTTTTAGATTTACTAAAGAAAAATATTGATTTAAACAATGCTTAGAAAGCATAGACTTTCTTGCTTTATAACTATTAGACATTTGATATATAAGATTTATAATTAAAGTAAGAATTTTAAGAGGTTTGAGATGAATATAAAAAAGAGCAAAGATGGTCAAGCTATGCCATCTTATACTAGAACTTTAACTCCTGATGATTTTAAAAATAACGACGAAACCAGAGTTTACTGGTTGGGAAATGCAAGCATCCTAATTAATTCAAATGGAGAAAACATTTTAATAGATCCCCTACTTGAAGGATTTGACATGCCACTGTAGACTGCTGTTACCTATTTTTCTAATACTTTAGAAAGAGCAGAAAATAAG